>NZ_JBFBDO010000006.1:0-150572 GCF_040683335.1 Kitasatospora sp. NPDC093806 | reverse complement strand
ACCGGCGGCCGTCCGTCAGCGGTGCTGGAAGGAGGCGGGGCGCTTCTCGGCGAAGGCGGCCATGCCCTCCTTCTGGTCGGCGGTGGCGAAGGCGGGCGACCGGCGGCTGACGACCGGCGGCTGACAACTGACAACTGACGGCTGACAGATTTCAGCTGACGGATGACAGCTGACAGATTTTGATATCTGTCAGCTGTCATCCGTCAGCGTCGTCGTGTTGAGGCGGGCCAGGCCGCTGCGGGTGGCGGCGACGACGATGCGGTCACCGGGTTCGAGGGCGCGGGTGCGGTCGGCGTACCTCCACTGGTAGATCTGCGGGTTGCGGGCGAGGCGGACGGCGAGGACGCGGACGCCGCCCTGGTCCTCCAGGTCGTGCCGGTTCAGGCCGATCAGGCCGGTGCCCAGGTCCGCGCGCAGCTCGGCGATGAGCAGGACGTGCCGGAACACCGAGAGGGTGCCGAGCACCTCACGTCCCATCAGGGCGGCGGCGAAGGCCGGGGCGGAGAGGTAGGAGGTGGACCGCGAGGCCACGTTGTCCAGCGTGGCGTACACGTGGCCGGCGAAGTTGTCGTCGAAGAGCCGGAGCACGACGCGCACGTCGGGCCGGACGGCCCGGGCCTCCAGGGCCGCCTCCAGGTTGGTGGCGTCGTCGCCGCTGACCGCGACGACCGCGCGGCTGTGCTTGAGCCGGGCCCGGCGCAGCTGTTCGGCGAGCGGCCCGTCGTCGACCACGACCGGTACGCCGAGGGCCCGGACGGCGGAGATGCCGCGCGCCTGCGGGTCGCGTTCGAGCCCGACCACCGGGACGCCGAGGCCGTGGAGTTGGGCGACCACCCGGGTGCCGACGTTGCCGAGTCCGACCACGACGACGTGGTCCCGGGTGCCGGCGCCCGGGTTGCGGGGCTGGCCGCGCCGGCCCGAGGCGAGGACCTCGACCATGATGGCGGTGGCGACCGGCGCGAAGGTGATGCCGCAGAAGGTGATCACCACCTGGGCGACCCGCTGCCAGGTGCCGCCGGTGCCCGTCCCGGCGGCGGCGTCGGCGGGCTGGTCCGGCTGGGCGGCGCCGGCCAGGTCGAGCAGCGAGACGTAGAGCGACCAGCCGAAGTCCCGGTTGAGGTACCAGAGCAGGCCGAAGGCGAGCAGGACCGCCGCCAGGGCGATGATCAGCACCAGGCGGAGCCGGGCGCTGGTGAAGAAGCGCAGGGTGTCGAGCAGCCGCCAGCGCAGCCGGCGCCACCAGGCGATCCGCACGGCGGGTTCGCTCCGCAGGGTCTGGAGTGCGGCGGTGCCCCCGACACTCTCCCCCACCAGGGCCGAAACCTCTTCCTCGTCACCCCCGGTCCCGGCCGCGCGGCGGGCTTCGGCGGCGTTCCGGATCGGTCCGTCGTCGCCGAACTCGCTGGCCAGCCGGACGAAGGAGGCGGAGTCGCCCTCCTGGTCGGGCAGCAGGCGGATCCGGCCGAGGTCCTGGCGGTCGATCCGGTCGGCGACCACGCAGATCCGGCTGGAGTCGATGTCGTCGTCGTAGGCGATGTACAGGAAGCGGTCGCCGACCTGGACGGAGTTGGGCCGGGAGAGCGCGGCGTCGGCGAAGGCGGGCGCGGCGGTGGCGGAGCCGGAGAGCGCGGTGCCGTCCCGGAGCAGCCGTTCGATGTTCTCGCCGAGCCGCTGGTTGAACATCCGCAGCACGATGCGGATGTCGGGGTTGTGGCCCTGGGCGGAGAGCGCGGCGTGGATGTTCTCCTGGTCGCTGCCTTCGACGAGGGCGATCCCCCGCGCGGTCTCGACCCGGACGGCGCGCAGCGCCTCCTCGGTGACGCTGCTGAATTCGACGACGGCGGCGACGCCGTCCAGTTGCTCGATCCGTGGCGCGTGGTCGCGCGTGCGGTCCGGGACGAGGACCACGACGGGCACTTCGTAGTGTTCGACGAGTTCGAGTGCGAGGCGGTGGGCGAGCGCGTTGCCGCCGCAGACGATGTAGTGCTGACTGATCGGCTCGACCGGAGGGGTCCCCCACCCTTCAGAAGTCATATCGCCGGATGATATCGACGGCGAGTGAGGAGGAGATGGACATTCGGCGACCGCGGGGATACCAGTTCGTTCCCCCGAACGGGTGCATCCGGCGGGCGCCCCGCGCCGGGCGCGGCGATCGTGAGGAACGCCCCGCCGCCCGCTGCGGGCCCACCCTCAGGAGGACGCCACCGTGGTCAACCCGATCATCACCCCCGACGGTTCCCCCGTGCAGGGTCCGCTCGGGCTGCTCGCCAAGGCGGCCTGGCAGGTGCTGCTGATCGCCGGGCTCGTCTCGCTCGGCCTCGGGATCGTCGTCTTCGCCTGGCCGAAGCAGACCCTGCTGGTGGTCGGCGTGCTGTTCGGCCTGTACCTGCTGGTCATCGGCATCGTCCAGCTGGTCGCCGCGTTCGGCACGCACGCCAGCACCGCGTTGCGCGTGCTGGCGTTCATCAGCGGCGCGATCTGCGTGCTGCTCGGCCTGCTCTGCTTCCGCAGCGCGGCGCAGTCGCTGCTCCTGCTGGCGATCTGGATCGGCATCGGCTGGCTGTTCCGGGGGATCACCCAGCTCGCCGCCGTGGTCTCGGACGAGTCCATGCCGGCCCGCGGCTGGCAGGCGTTCGCGGCCGTCGCGAACACCCTGGCCGGTGTGCTGCTGATGGTCTGGCCGGTCGGTTCGATCGCCGCGCTGACCATCCTGGCCGGCTGCTGGCTGGTGATCCTGGGCCTGGTCGAGATCGTGACGGCCTTCCAGGTCCGCAGCACGGCGAAGCGGATCCCCTCCGGCGTCTGACCGCCCGGACGGTACCGGTGCCGGGTGGAGGGACTCGGCCCCCGGCACCGGCAACCGGTCGCCCGGTCAGCGCCAGGCGGCCGGGTCCGTCCCCCAACGCCCCGGCGGGCGCGACCAGTCCGCCGGGGCGCCCGCGTACGCGACGGGCGGCAGGGCGTACCGGAGCCGGCCGTACGGCGAGTCGGTCTCGGCGAGCCGGCGCGCGGGGTCGTAGGGCTCGTCGTTCGGGCGGACGTGCGGGTCGGCGGTGGGGGCGATGCCGTGCAGCAGCCAGGAGGCGGTGCCGGCCAGCGAGTAGCGCAGGTGGCGGCCGCCGGGACGGGTGGTGCGCTGCTCGGTCAGGGCGCGCAGCACCCCGGCCGCGATCAGGTAGCCGGTGCCGTGGTCGAGGGCCTGGGCGGGCAGGGCGCCGGGGCGGCCGTCGGGGCCGGCCTCGATCGCGGCGATGCCGACACCCGCCTGGACCAGGCTGTCGAAGCCGCGCCGCCCGGCCCAGGGGCCGGTCCAGCCCCAGGCGTTCAGGTCCGCGACGATCAGGCCCGGACGGCGGGCGAGCAGGGCGTCGGGGGCCAGGCCGTGGGTGTCCAGGGCACCGGGACGGTAGCCGGTGACGACGACGTCAGCGGTCGCCAGCAGTTCCTCGAAGACCGCCCGGTCGGTGGGGTCGGCGAGGTCGAGGCGGGTGGACCGCTTGCCGAAGCCGGTGTCGGCGTGCGCGTCCTCGGCCTCGGGCAGGCGGGGCGAGTCGATGCGCAGCACGTCGGCGCCGAGCAGGGCGAGGGTCCGGGTGGCGACCGGGCCGGCGATCACCCGGGTGAGGTCGAGGACGCGGACTCCGGCGGCGGGCAGGTCCGCGCCACCCAGCGGCCGGGGGGCGGTCTCGTCGACGGTCCGGATCGCGACCAGCGGCAGCACGGTGTCCCGGGCCGGCGCGACGGCGACGGCGAGCGCTCCCGCCGCGTACGCGCGCTCCTGGACGGTCGCGGCCGGCCGCTCGCGCAGCGCGGCGGCGAGCTGCTCCGGCCCGGTGTCGGCGGGCAGGTCAAGGGCGGTGAGCAGCCGTTCCCGGTGGTGCGGGTAGTTGGCATGGGTGCGGAGCCAGCCGTCGGCGGTCCGCCAGAAGCCGGAGAGTGGGGCGAAGGAGACCGGGGCGCGGCCGTCGATCCGCAGGTGGCGCTCGCTGACGAAGGCGGTGGCCACCGCGCCCTGGTCGATCCGCACCTGCGGCACCGCGCCGCCGGCGCGCAGCGCCGCGAGTTCGGCGGCGGCCAGCGAGCAGGCGGCGACGGTGGCCCGGGCCAGTCGGCGGACGGGCAGCCGGGAGGGCAACACGGCGTCGGGCCCGTGGAAGGAGACCCGCTCCGGCAGCGCGTCCGGTCCGCCGAGGGCGCGCCAGGCGTCGGCGGTGGGGCCGTCGACGGGGGCGGCGGAATCGGTGGCGCCGAAGTGGGCGGCACCGGAGTCGGTGGCCGCGGGATCGGCGGCGGACCCGGACCGCGAGGCGTGCGGAGAATCGATCATGCTCGCATTCTGCTCCCGCCGTCAGGCGGTCGCTGTGACCCCCGCCACCACCATCAACAGCACCGCCGAGACGGCGGTCATCCGGCGGGCGGCGGCCGGGTTGCCGCCGAAGCGGCCGCCGAGCCGTCCGCTGGCGTGCGCGACCAGGGCGTAGACGACGGCGCAGGCCAGCACGTTGAGCGTGCCGAGGACGAGCACCTGGCCGCCGACCGGCAGTCCGGCGTCCGGGTCGACGAACTGCGGCACCAAGGAGAGGTAGAGCAGCAGGCCCTTGGGGTTGAGCAGCGCGGTGAGCATCGACTGGCGCAGCACGGTGGCGGTCGGCTGCGGCCGGGGTTCGGCGAGGACGGCGGCGCCCCGGCCGCGGCGCAGCGCGAGCAGCATGGTGCCGGCGAGGACGAGCAGGTAGCCGGCGCCGACCAGGCGCAGGACCGGCAGCACGGCCGGGACGGCGCGCAGCGCGGCGGCGAGTCCGGCGCTGGAGAGCACGGTGTGCACGGCGTAACCGGCGCAGACTCCGGCGACGGCGGTGAGCGCGGCGCGCCGTCCCTGGCCGAGGCCGCGGGCGGCGATGTAGAGCCAGTCCGGGCCGGGGGTGCAGACCAGCAGCAGGTCGACCCCCAGGAAGAGGAGGAGGGCGTGGGTGTCCATGGGTGTGATGACCTGTCGTGCCGAGCCGGGCGTTTCCGGTCACTGAAGGTAGCCGGATCGGCCTGGCACACGATGACCGGTTCATGCTGGTCGGAGCAGGTTTTTGGCAGAATATTGCGCCATGGACCGTATCGACCGCAGAATCCTCCACGAGCTCCAGCAGGACGGCCGTCTCACCAACGCCGAACTGGCCGCCCGCGTCGACCTCACGCCCTCGCCCTGCCTGCGCCGGGTCCGTCAGCTGGAGCAGGACGGCGTGATCCGCGGCTACCGGGCGCTGCTGGACGGCGCGGCGGTCGGACGCGGCTTCCAGCCGTTCGTGACGATCACCATGCGTCACGAGGACCAGGTCACGGTGGCGGAGTTCGAGCGGCGGGTGGCGGAGCTGCCGGAGGTGGTGGAGGCGCACCGGCTATTCGGCGAGCCGGACTACCTGCTGCGGATCGCGGTGGCGGACATCGCCTCGTACGAGCGGTTCATCACCGATGTGCTGTCCGGGCTGCCGGGGATCGCGCAGGTCAACTCGCACCTCACGATGAAGCAGGTCAAGGCCGACCGGGGCATCCCGACCGGCACCTGAAACCCGGGGCTGAGACCGGCGCCTGAAACCCCGGGGCTGAAACCGGGGGCCGCTGGGCAGGGATCCGCGGACGAACCACCCCTGGAGGCAGGTATGACCCGGCAGACCCGGCCCGCGTCCGCGATCCGGCGGCTCGACCTCGGCTACTTCGTCCGCCCCGCGACGGAGACCGGCGGCCCGAAGCCGCGGGTGGAACCGGCGCTCGCCTACCTGGTGCGCCGGCCCGAGGGGCTGCTGCTGTTCGACACCGGGCTCGGCGAGGGCGATCCGGGGACGGACGCGCACTACCGTCCGGTGCGGCGGCCGCTGCGGACGGCGCTGGCGGCGGCCGGGGTGGCGCCGGACGACATCGACCTGGTGGTCAACTGCCACCTGCACTTCGACCACTGCGGCGGCAACCCGCTGCTGGCCGGGGTGCCGGTGCTGGTGCAGGCCGCGGAGCTGGCGGCGGCCCGGGCCGGTGACTACACGATCGACGCGCTGGTGGACTTCCCGGGCGCCCGCTACCGGGAGCTGGCCGGAGAGACCGAGGTCTGGCCGGGGGTGCGGGTGGTGCCGACACCGGGCCACACCGCCGGGCACCAGTCGCTGGTGGTGACGGACGACCGCGGCGACGGCGGCAACGGCGGCAGCGGCGGCGCGGTGGTGCTGGCCGGCCAGGCGTACGACTTCGCGTCCGAGTACGGCTCGGCGGTGCTGGCCCGGCGGGCGGCCCGCGAGGGCGTGGTCGGGGCGCCGTTGCCGCCGTACCCGGCGTGGCTGGACCGGCTCGCGGAGTTCGCCCCGCGTCGGGTGCTGTTCGCGCACGACCACGCGGTCTGGGAGCCGTCCGAGGCGTCCGCACCGTAGGCGCCGTCCGAGCCGTCCGAGCCGTCCTGACCGGACCACGAGCCCGGGAGGCGGCTCAGCAGGTGAAGCGGAGCGCGCGGACCCGGTGGTCGAAGTTGGACGGGATCAGCTCCGGCTCGCCGACCGACCGGGCCTCCGGGAACCGGGTGAACAGCTCCCGGTAGAGCACCTTCATCTCCTGCCGGGCCAGGTGCGCGCCGAGGCAGTAGTGCGGCCCGCCGCCGCCGAACCCGAGGTGGGGGTTGGGGGTGCGGGTGATGTCGAAGGCGTCGGGGTCGGTGAAGACGGCCTCGTCGCGGTTGGCGGAGCCGAAGTAGAGCACCACCTTCTCCCCCGCCCGCAGCAGCGGCCCGTCGGGTCCGCCGAGCCGGTGGTCGACGGCCAGGGTGCGGCGGAACTGGATGATGGGGGTGGCGTGCCGGATGATCTCGTCCACCGCGCCGCCGAGGTGCCGGTCGAGGTCGCCGAGGAGCAGGGCGCGCTGCTCGGGGTGGGCGGTGAGCAGGTGGAGGCCGTGCGCGAGGGCGTTGCGGGTGGTCTCGACGCCGGCGACCAGCAGCAGGGAGAAGAAGGCGCCGAGCTCGCGGCCGGTCAGCCGGCGGCCGTCGACGTCGGCGGTGACCAGGGCGGAGATCAGGTCGTCGGTGGGCCGGCGGCGGCGTTCGCGGCCGAGTTCGGCAACCATGCCCTGCATCCGGGCCAGCGCGAGCAGGCCGCGGCCGGGCATCCGGATCCGGGCGCGCAGCGGGCGGGCGACGCCGGTGTTCTCGGAGGCGTGGTTGACCTGGTCGAGGATGGCGCGGCGGGGCTCCTCCGGGATGCCCATCATGTTGCAGATCACCTGGAAGGGGAGCTCGGCGGCGACCGAGGTGACGAAGTCCTCGGGCCGCTCGTGCTCGACCCGGTCGACCAGGTCGGTGGCGATCCGGCGGATGTCCTCTTCGACGCGCGCCATCAGGCGCGGGGTGAAGGCCCGGGAGACGATGCGGCGCAGCTGGGCGTGGCGGGGGTCGTCGAGGTTGACCATCGAGTCGCCGAAGAGGAAGCGGACCCAGCGGGCCGGTTCGGGGGTGGTGACGCCGGGGCCGCTGAGGAAGACGGCGGGGGTGCGGCTGGCCTCGACGACGTCGGCGTGCCGGACCAGGGCGTGGTAGCCGCGGCCCGTCCGCTCGCGGACGTGGAGCGGGGCGGGGCGACGGCGCAGTTCGGCGAAGGCGGCGGCCCGGGTCGGGGCGGGCAGCCGCCAGAACGCGGGGTCGGCGAGGTCGGCGGCGTGGCCCGCGCACGCGTCGGAGGCGGTGCCGGTGGTCGCGCCGGACGCGGTGATGCCGGATTCGGTGATGTCGGAGGTGGTGCCGGATGCGGTGGTGCCCATGCCGGGCCTCCTGTCCCCGTCGATGTCCTTGCCGTTTGCGTCGTCCCCGGCGTCCATGTGCGCGGAGTCACATGGGGTCACTCGGGGTCACATCTAGTACGCATCGGCATGGAAGCTGTCAAACCGGTAATACCGTCTGAAATACGGCCTTACTGGGGCTTCTCCGGCGTCCACGGGGTCCCGAACCGCCACTCAGCGCCCCCGGACCGTCGAGATCCGGCCACCAGGCCGCACCCGCCCGGTTCCCCCGGCCGACCTCTCCTGGACGGCGACGGCGCCCGAACGGCTTGCCCGGCAGACCCCGCCCGAGGTGGCCGGACATGCTCTCACAGGGACGGAACCGGCCAATACCGGAGGGCGCGGTACTGGCTGACGGAGGCGGGTGCGACGATGAGTGTCATCGTGATGACCGACCGGATCCGCTCGCTGCGCGCCGTGGTCTTCGCCGCGCTCTGCGTGGCGCTGGCCGCCACGGCGCACGTCGCCATGGCCGGTAACGGTGTCTCCCCGCCGGTCCTCGCGGGCGCCTTCGTCCTCACCCTCACCCTCACCTGGCTGCTGGCCGGACGGCGGCGCGGGTTCTGGCTGATCGGCGCCTGGATGTCGGCGGCGCAGCTCGCGCTGCACCTGACCTTCGAGCAGGCCGGCACGCTCTCGGCGGGCGGCGGTCTCGGCCGGATGGCCCGGACCGACTGGGCCGCCCTGCTGCTGTGCAACCCGGAGGCGACGCCCAGCGGGCTCTCGCCGGAGGACCTGGCCCGGATGGCCGGACTGGATCCGACGGTGCCGCCGGCCGTCCCGCCGCTGGCCGCCGCCGTGCACCACGCGCACGGCGCGGCGGGCGGCAACGGGCTCCCGTCGGCTCCGCACGGGAGCGGTTCCGGCATGGCGGGCATGGCCGGCATGTCCGGGCACGGGATGGCCCCGCACGGTCTGTCGACCGGCATGATCGCCGCCCACGTGCTCGCCGCGCTGGCCTGCGCGCTGCTGCTGTGGCGCGGCGAGACCGCGCTGACCCGGCTGTTCGAGCTGCTCGGCGCACTCGGCTCGGTGCTGGCGGGGGCGCTGCTGGCGCCGCTGCTCGCGCTGGCCGTCCGTCCGGTCGGGTACCGGCCGCCGGGCGCGCCCAGACCCGTCGGCCACCGGGCCCGGCTGCCCCGGCTGGTCCTGCTCTCCCATGCCCTCGTACGTCGCGGCCCGCCGTCCCCCGTCCTCGCCCGCTGACGCGCCCACCGCTCCTCCCGGACACCGCCGGTGTCCACCCTGGCGGCGGGCAGGTCGCCCTGCGCCGCACCCGTGCCGCCGGGTACCGCCGTCCGCTCCGGATCCGATCGCGAATCGACCGCGCGCCACCGCCTCCCACCGGGACGGCCGTGGCCCGCCGTGGACGACCGGGTGCTCCGGGGTGCCGCCGGTACCGACGGCCGACCGCGCCACCAGGGCCCGGGCCGGCACGCACCACCGTCCCGCCGCTCCGACGGCCGGGGTCCGGGGCGCGCGCCGCCCAACGACGCCCACGGTTCCGCCCGCAGCGGCACCGCACCCCGCCTTCCCCTCAGGACCTCCGATGCCTGATCTCGACGGCGCACCGGCTCCGACCGGCGCCACCGTCCTACCTCGTCCGACCGCCGTGCCCCTGTCCGGGACGGCCCTCACCCCCGCCCGGCTCCGCGCCGGGCTCCGCGTCGGGCTCCGTAGCCCGCTCCGTTCCCCGCTCAGGGCCCGGCTCCGTGCCGAGGTTCGCGAGGAGCTTCGCCGTCCAGTCGGCCGACGGGCCGCCGACCGGGTCCGCGAGCAGGGGACCGCGCAGTCGCTCCGCCCGCTCCAGCCAGTCCCGGCAGGCCGCGCAGCGCGCGACGTGCTTGTCCAGCCGACGGTCCGGCACTCCGGCCGGTTCGCCGTCGAGGCGGGCGGACAAAGCGGTACGGAGTTGCGCGCATCTCATATGACCATCGTCCCGCACCTGCTCCGGCGCGGGACCGTCCGGGTGGGAGGCCACCGTGGATGACGAGCAGCTGACCACCCTCGCCCTCGCCGCCCGCGAGGGGCGGTCCGCCGATGTCGAGGCCTTCGTCCGGGCGACCCAGCGGGATGTGTGGCGGTTCGTCGCCCACCTCACCGATGTGCAGTCCGCCGACGATCTGGCCCAGGAAACGTTCCTGCGCGCCCTGCGCAGCCTGCCCGGGTTCGCCGGACGCTCCTCCGCGCGCACCTGGCTGCTGTCGATCGCGCGCCGGACCGTGATCGACCGGTACCGCACCGCCGCCGCCCGGCCGCGCTTCGCCGCGCTGCCGGACTGGCAGGAGGCCGCCGAGCGGCAGGGCGGCGCGCCCGCCGCGGGCTTCGAGGACTGCGTCGCGCTCGGCGACCTGCTCAACCGGGTGCCCGCCCAGCGCCGCGAGGCCTTCGTGCTCACCCAGGTCGTCGGGCTGAGCTACGCCGAGGCCGCCGAGGTGGCCGGCTGCCCGGTCGGCACCGTCCGCTCCCGGGTGGCCCGGGCCCGGGAGGAACTGATAGCCCGCCTGCGGGCCGCCGAGGCGGCCGACCCGATGCCGGGCGCGCCCGCCGAGCTGGCGGCCGCCTGCTGAGACGGGCCGCGCGCGGCGGCGCTGACGAATGACAGCTGACGGATGACAGATTTCAGAATCTGTCATCCGTCAGCTGTTTTCTGTCATCTGTTTTCTGTCAGTTGTCAGCCATCCGCCGTCGCTCCTCGGCCACCCCCGCCCCCCGCCTTCCGTCCTCCGTAAGCGATCAAGATCAGCCACCCTCGCCATGATCCGGCCAAGTCAGAAAAATCCCCCACCTGTTCGGAACTGTCGTCCGGGCGCCTCCGACTGCTGTACCGGACGCCGCCGCCGAGGTGGTGTCCGGAGAGCACGGGGGAACGGAGGAATGACCCATGGCAACGCAGCAGTCGCCCGCGGCCGGCACATCGGGTGACGGCCCGGCGCAGCCGGAGGACCGGTGGAGCCTGGTCTTCGCCGCGGGGTTGCTGTCCTTCGTCGCGATGCTCGACATGAACGTGGTCAACCTCGCGCTCACCGACATCGCCGATGCCTTCGACGTCTCCTCGACGACCGCCCAGTGGGCCGTACTCGGCTACCAGCTCCCCCTGGTGGCCCTGCTGCTGCCCGCCGGACGGTGGCTCGACCAGGTGGGCCTGCGCGCCGCGCTGCTCTTCTCGGTCGGCGCCTTCGCGCTCTGCAGCGCGCTGGCCGCCGCCGCGCCCTGGGCGGGCTGGCTGATCGCGGCACGGCTCGCCCAAGGCGCGTTCGGCGCCGTGCTGTTCGTGCTGATGCCGGTCCTGGCGGCCACCGCCGTCCGGCCGGAGCTGCGCGGACGCGCGATGAGCGTGCCCGCCACGCTCGGCCCGCTCGGCGCCGTCACCGGCCCGGTGATCGGCGGCCTGCTGCTGGACCACGTCGGCTGGCGCGCGATCTTCCTGGTCAAGCTGCCGATCTGCCTGGCCGCCTGGCTGATCGCGAGCCGCGACGCCCCGCGCGGCGGCCGGCTGCGGCTGCCCGACCGCGGTTCGCTGGGCGACGCCGCGCTGATCGGTTCGGCCGTCGCCGCCGTGCTGCTCGGCCTCACCCTGGCCCCGACCGCACCGGTCTGGCTGCTGCTCGCCCTGCCCTCCGTCCCGCTGGTGCTGCTCTGGCTGCGCCGGCCCGGCGGACGGCCGGTCGAGGCCGTGCTGCGCGCTTCCGGCACCGCCGGCGTGAACGGCTCGGTGCTGGCGCTCGCCGCCGGCTTCGGCGCCACCCACTACCTGCTCGCCCAGTACCTGCGCCGGGACGACGGGGTGAGCGCCACCAACACGGCGCTCACCATGCTGGCGTTCCCGCTCGGCATGGTGGTGGCCGGCCGGTTCGGCGGGCGGCTCGCGGACCGCTGGGGCGCCCGCCCGACCGCGCTGACCGGCGCCGCCGTGACCGCGTTCGGCCTGCTGCTGCTCGTCCCCGTCGACAGCGACTGGTCCTCGATCGACATCGCCTGGCGACTCGCCCTGGCCGGTGTCGGCATGGGCCTCAACGGCGGTCCGGTCCAGGCCCTGGTGATGTCCTCGGCCCCGCCGGCCCAGCTCGCCACCGCCGGCTCGGCCGTCCAGCTCGCGCGCAGCCTCGGCTTCGCGCTCGGCCCGGCCCTCGGCACGGCCGCCACGCTCTACGGCGCCACCGAGCTGGCCGGCGTCCACGCCGGGCTCACCCTCGCCGGGCTGATCGCCGCCGTCGCCGTCCTCCTCCTGACCCTGCACCACCGCACCAACCGCGCCACCGGCACCAAGGACGCCGCCGGAGCCACCGGCGACGACCGCACCACCGGAACGAACCGGAAGATCCGCAGCGGGGCGTGACCGACCGTCACCACCCCACCTGCGCACCACAGATCCCCACCGGAGGAACATCCGCATGACCGACACCGTCCACGACCCCAACGCGGCGGCGGAAGGGGCCGACGGGCCGCGCTGCCCGTTCGGCTACGACGAACTCCCCGATCCCGTCCCGCTCTACGGGGCGGAGTACAAGAGCGACCCCTATCCCCTGTACCGGCAGATGCGGGCGGCCGGCCCGGTCCACCGGGTCACGTTCCCCAGCGGCGTGGGCGCCTGGCTGGTGACCGGCTACAAGGCCGCGCACGAGGCGCTCAACGACCCCCGGCTCGGCAAGAACCACTCGCTCGGCAACGAGGACTGGCGCCGTCTGGCCTCGATCATGCCCGAGCCGCAGCACTCGCAGCTCCAGGTGCACCTGCTCCACCAGGACCCGCCGAAGCACACCACGATGCGCCGGCTCGTCCTGGACGCCTTCTCACCGCGCCGGGTGGAGTCGCTGCGCCCGCGCATCCAGGAGCTCGCCGACGCGCTGGTCGACGAGCTGCCGCAGACCGCCCCGGCCGGCGGCGCCGACCTGGTGGCGGGCTTCGCGGCCCACTACCCGTTCCGGGTGCTGGCCCTGGTGATCGGCCTGCCGCAGGAGCTCGCGGTCAAGTTCGACCGCGACTGGGGCAAGGTGGTGCAACCGGTCGGCCCGCAGGACCCGGGCCGACCGGCGTACGAGGGCCGCCTGCGCGGCCTGCAGACCTACATCGCCGACGTGGTCGCGCACAAGCGCGCCACCTACGACCCCGCCGGGCCGGACGTCGATCTGCTCGGCCGACTCGTCGCGGCTTGCGACGCCGGCCAGTTGAGCCCCGAAGAGCTCGACTCGATGGTGTTCCAGCTGCTGGTCGCCGGCCAGGAGCCGGTCACCAACCAGATCACCACGATGCTGATCACCCTGCTGCGCCACCCGGAGCAGCTCGACCGGCTGCGCGCGAGCCTCCTGCCGGAGGCGGCGGGCGGCCCGGACGCCGACCTGCTCACCCGCGCCATCGAGGAACTCCTGCGCTACGACGGCGCGTTCGAGCTCACCACCTGGCGGTTCTTCGCCGAGGACAGCGACCTGCACGGGACGACCATCCCGGCCGGCGACTCGGTGATCGTCTCGCTCAACGCCGCCAACCGGGACGAGGCGCAGTTCACGGACACCGACGTCCTGGACTTCGACCGCTCCCCCAACGCCCACCTGGCGTTCGGCCACGGCATCCACTTCTGCCCCGGCGCCGCCCTGGCCCGGGCCGAACTCCAGATCGCCATCGGCACATTGCTCAGCCGACTCCCCGGTCTCCGGCCGTCCGTCGCGGACGGTGAGGAGATCGACTCGCTCGCCTGGGTGCCCGCGGTCCTCGCCCGCGGCGTGAACCGGCTGCCGGTCGCCTACGACCGGCGGAACTGACCGGCCCGCCCGGGAACCACCCGGCATCCACCACAGCGTCCCGGCGACCGTCGCCGGGGCGTGGCTCCGCCTGCCCGAAGCCCGTACACCGTTCCGTGGAGGACCAGCATGCCGCCCGCCGGCACCGTCACCAGCAACTCCCAGACCAGCAAGCCCCAGACCACCAACGAGGCCGAGGTGACCGACTACACCGCGCCGGACGAGCAGACCGTGGCCCGGATCTCCGCCGAGATCCTCGACCTGCTGCTGCCGCACCGCCGTTCGTCCGACCCCGAGGTCGACGCCACTCCCGCCGACTTCCCGCTCCAGCTGGAGCAGCTGGCCGACTTCATCACGGCCGGGGACCCGATCCTGTTCACCCTGCCCGGGTTCCCCTGCAAGTCGCCCAACACCGCCAAGGTGCTCGGCCACCTGCCCGACGAGGGCGAGCGGCTCTCGCTCACCTTCCTCAACCGGCTCGCCGAGGAGATCGGCAAGCTCTACGAGCCCGGCGCGCAGATCCTGATCTGCTCCGACGGCCACATCTTCGGTGACCTGATCCACGTCCCCGACGACCACATCGACCAGTACTCCGACGAGTTGACCGCGATGATCGAGCGCGAGGGCCTCACCAACCTCGCCACCTTCGACCTGCGGGCCGTCCTCGGCGACCTGCCGTTCGACGAGAAGCGCGCCCGGGTGCACGCCAAGTACGCGCCCACCCGGGAAGAGCTGCGGGAGCAGGTGATGACCGACGAGGAGACCCTCAAGCTCTATCGCGGCATCACCCGCTTCCTCACCGAGGACACCTTCGGCTGGACCGGCACCAAGTCCGCCCTCCAGCGCGACTGCCGCGACCGCGCCTACGGCGTCATCCAGCGCAGCCGCGCCTGGGGCGACCTGATCGCCGAGCAGCACCCCCGGTCGTTCCGGCTCTCCATCCACCCGCAGAAGGTCGGCGTGCTGAAGTTCGGCATCCGCCTGCTGGACCACACGGACATGTGGATGACCCCGTGGCACTCCTCGGTGCTGCACCGCCCGGACGGCGGCTGGGAGCTGATGCGCAGCGAGGAGGCCGCGAAGGTCGGCCGCCTGGTCGAGCGCAACGGCCGGCCGAGCCACTACGAGACCTCCTGACGTTCGACGGAGGTCCCGGCCACGGCCGGGGACGCGACGACCGATGATGCCGCGGCCGGGGCAGCGACCGCGGAAGCGACCGATGACACGGCAGTCGTCGACGACACGGTAGTGGCCGACACCACGACAGGTGCCGGAGCCGGTGCGGGGCCCGCCCCCGCCGGCTCCGGCACCTTCGTGTTCGCCGGTCCGCCCGCCTTCGCCCGGGATAACGGCGCGTCGGAACCGCCCGCGTCCCCCGAGCCGCCCGCGCTCCCCGAGCCCGCGTTTCCCGAAGTGCCCGCGCCCGCCGACCCGCCCGCGTTCCCCGGGGCGGGCGCGCCGGCCGGGGCGCGGTGGTCGAAGGCGATCAACGGGTCGCCCGTCAGCGGGTGTTCGACCACCGCCGCCCGCACCCCGAACACCTCGGCGAGCAGCTCGGCGGTCAGCACCTCGCGCGGCGTCCCCGAGGCCACCAGGGTGCCCTCGTGCAGCACGTGCAGCCGGTCGCAGACCGAGGCGGCGGCGTTCAGGTCGTGCAGCGCGACCAGCGTGGTGCGGCGCTGCTCGCGCAGCAGGGCGAGCAGCTCGACCTGGTGCCGGACGTCCAGGTGGTTGGTCGGCTCGTCCAGTACCAGCACGTCCGGCTGCTGAGCCAATGCCCTTGCCAGCAGGACGCGTTGGCGCTCGCCGCCGGAGAGCTGGGCGAACCGCCGGTCCGGCGCGTGCGCCATGCCGACCCGGTGCAGCGCCTCGTCGACCAGCCGGTGGTCCTCCGCGTCGTCCTTCGCGAACGCCCGCTTGTACGGGGTGCGGCCCATCGCGACCACCTCGCGGACGGTCAACTCGAAGTCCCCGCCCCGCTCCTGGGGCAGCGCTCCGATGTGCCGGGCGGACTGGGCCGGGCTCAGTTCGGACAGTTCCCGGCCGGCCAGCAGCACCCGCCCGGCGCTCGGCTTGAGGTGCCGGTAGACGGTGCGCAGCAGGCTGGACTTGCCGCTGCCGTTGGGACCGACCAGGCCGGCGATCTCGCCCTCCTTGGCGACCAGGTGGACACCGGCCACCACGGTCCGCCCGGCGAGGGCGACGCTCAGGTCTTCGACGGCGATTCTCAATTCCGCTCCAGTCGTCGGTCCAGCAGGTAGAGCAGGGTGGGCGCGCCGAGCAGTGCGGTGACCACACCGATCGGCACCTCCTGGCCGTCGAGCGCGGTGCGGGCGAGCAGATCGACGACGACCAGCAGGACCGCGCCGGTGAGGGCGGAGAGCGGCAGCAGCCGGCGGTGGTCGCCGCCGACCAGCAGCCGGCAGACGTGCGGGACCATCAGTCCGACGAAGCCGATCGCGCCGGAGACGGCGACCAGGACGCCGGTGAGCACGCTGGTGACCGCGAAGATCTCACGGCGCAGCCGGACCACGTCGACGCCGAGTCCGGCCGCCGTCTCGTCGCCCATCAGCAGGGCGTTGAGGCCCCGGGCGCGCCCCTGGAGCAGGGCCAGTCCGAGGGCCACCGCGATGGCGGGGACGAGGAGTTGGCTCCAGGTCGCGCCGCTCAGGCTGCCCATCAGCCAGAACAGCACGCCCCGGGTCTGCTGCTCGTCACCGGTCTGCAGGACGAGGTAGCTGGTGAGGCCGGTGAGGAACTGGCCGATGCCGATGCCGGCCAGGACCAGGCGCAGCGGGGAGAACCCGCCGCCGCGCCGGGCCAGCAGCCAGACCAGCGAGAACGCGGCGAGCGCCCCGAGGAAGGCGGCCACCGAGACGGTGAGTCCGGCGATCCCGCCGATGGTGAGCTCCAGGCCGAGGCCGGTGCCGAGGACGATCACGGCGACGGCGCCGAGCGAGGCGCCGGAGGAGATGCCGAGCAGGTACGGGTCGGCGAGCGGGTTGCGGACCAGGGCCTGCACGGTGGTGCCGACCAGGCCGAGCCCGGCCCCGACCATGGCGGCCAGCAGGGCGCGGGGGACGCGCAGTTGCCAGACGATGAGGTCGCGGGTGCCGGGTTCCGGGCTCTGCCCGGTCAACCGGTGCCCGACCACCGACCAGACCTCGCCGGGCGGGATGTCCACCGAGCCGAGCGAGACGGCGGCGGTCAGCGCGACGACCAGGGCGGCGACGAGCACGGCGGCCAGCGGCCCGGCGCGCAGGGTCCGGGTGCCGCGGGCGCCCCGGGCGGCCGGGGTGCCCGGGGTGTCCGCACTGCCCTGGGCGCCCGGGCCGTCCGCGCGGTCCGTGGTGGCCTGGGCCATGGCCTACTGCCCGTTCTTGACGAGCGTCGGGTGGACGGTCGCGGCGATCTGCCGGACGGTGTCGGCGTTGCGGATCCCGGCGATGGTGGTGACCTCGGAGCCGAGCCGCAGGAAGTGCCCCTCCTGGACGGCCTTCAGGCCCTGGGTCGCCGGGAAGCTCTTGAGGAAGGCCTCGGCCTCGTCGAAGGCCTTGCGGTTGGCCTCCTCGCTGCCCCGGTTGCGCACGGCGAGCTGGATCCAGTCCGGGTTCTTCGCGACCACGTCCTCCCAGGAGACGGGCTTGAAGTCGCCTTCGCAGTCGGCGAACACGTTGCGCGCGCCGGCCAGGGTGATCACCGCGTTGGCGACCTGCTTGCCGCAGATCGCCATCGGCTGCTTGGTCCCGGCGTCGAAGTCGAAGACGAAGTAGCCGGGGCGCTGCGCCTCGGGGACGGCCGCGGTGGCGGTGCGGACCTCGCCGATCTGCTTCTCCATCGCGCCGACCAGCTCCTCGGCCCGGGCGGCGGTCCCGGTGACCGCGCCGAGCCGGCGGACGTCGTTCTCG
This sequence comes from Kitasatospora sp. NPDC093806, assembly GCF_040683335.1. Classification (NCBI taxonomy): domain Bacteria; kingdom Bacillati; phylum Actinomycetota; class Actinomycetes; order Kitasatosporales; family Streptomycetaceae; genus Kitasatospora; species Kitasatospora sp. NPDC093806. The sequence goes on along the minus strand of NZ_JBFBDO010000006.1, from coordinate 133,126 downwards.
ACCTCGGCCAGGTCGGTGCGGGGGCCCTTGGCGGCCTTCGGGCCGGAGGCGCAGGCGGTGGAGAGGAGCAGCACGTGCTGGATGCCGGCGGCCTTGAGCTCCTCCTCGGTCGGTCCGGCGCCCGCCGCGCCCATCCCGGGCATCGGCCCGAAGGTGTCGACGTAGAGGTCGGCGCCGGAGCCGAGCAGCTTCTCCTTGGGGATCATGGTGTCGCCGAGCACCGGCACCTTGGCGCCCTGGTCGGCGACGGCGGCCGGCAGGCTGCCCTTGCCGGGCGGGAAGCCGGTGCCGATGATCCGGTCGCCGGCACCGAGTTCGAGCAGCATCTCCAGAGCGGCGGCGTCGGTGGTGACGATCTTCTTGGGGGCCTGCTTGACGCTGGTCTCCTTGCCCGCGCAGTCGACCACCTTGACCGGGAACGCGCCGGCGGCGGACGCCTGCGTGGCACCGCCGCCGTTCGAGCTGTCGCCGCTCCCGCTACCGCCGCTGGAACAGGCGGTGGCGAACAGGGCAACGGCGGCCGCGATACCGCAGAACACGCGAGGGCGCATCAGTAACTCTCCTGGTCAATGGTCGTGCACGGGTTCGTCCTGTGAACCCGGACCAGGTAGTCGGGCGTTGTGCCCGGCCGGTTCCCGCGACTTTGCCCGATCGGTCCGGTCCAACCAGAGGACGGCTAGGGTGACGTGGTGACCACCCCCTCCGCGCCCGTCGACGACCTCGGCCTGACCGTTCCGCTCGGGCCGGGACCGGTACGGCGGGTGGTGTCCCTGGTGCCCTCGCTCACCGAGGCGGTCGCCGCCGCCGCGCCGCCCGGACTGCTGGTCGGCGTCACCGACTGGTGCACCCACCCCGCCGGCCTCGACGACCGGGGCGTCACCCGGATCGGCGGCACCAAGAACCCGGACGTGGAGCGGATCACGGCCCTCGCCCCGGACCTGGTGATCGCCAACGAGGAGGAGAACCGCCGCCCCGACCTGGAAGCGCTGCGGGCGGCCGGCCTCCCCGTCTGGGTCACCGACATCCGCACCCTCGACCAGGCGTTCCGCTCCCTGCACCGGCTGCTCACCGTCGGCTGCGGCCTGCCCCGCCCGTCCTGGCTGGACGCCGCCGAGGCGGCCTGGGCGGCGGCCGGCCCGCTGCCCGGTCCGGCCCGCCGGGCGGTGGTGCCGATCTGGCGCCGCCCCTGGATGGTGCTGGGCCGCGACACCTTCGCCGGCGACCTGCTCCACCGCCTCGGCCTGCGCCTCCCGCACGCCGACGACCCGGACCAGCCCGCGCGCTACCCCGCCGTCCCGCTGCCCGAACTGCTCGCCGTCCGGCCGGACCTGGTGGTCCTCCCGGACGAGCCGTACCGGTTCACGGCCGAGGACGGCCCGGAGGCGTTCCCGGGCATCCCGGCGGCCCTGGTGAGCGGCCGGCACCTCACCTGGTACGGCCCGTCGCTGGTGGAGGCGCCCGCCGTACTGGCCGAGCAGCTGGCGCGGGCGCTCACCCGGGAGTAGGGCGCGGGGGCGGCAGCGGGCACACGGGAAGGGCCCCGGGGCGCGGTCTCGAACCGTGCCCCGGGGCCCTTCACCACCGACTGTCCGGCGGGGTTGTCCTGCCGGGTTGTCCCGCCGGGTCCGTCAGCCGCGCGCGGCGGCGACGGCGCTGCCCAGCGCCTCCTTGATGCGCGGCCCGAGGCGGGCGAAGCCCAGCTCCTTCATCGCCGCCCGGAGCAGTTCCTCGTCGTTGCGCGCGACCCCGTCGGCGTCGATCCACCGCACGATCGCCAGCAACTCGTCCGCCGAGTACGCCGTCACCGGCCGCCCGGGCGTGAACTCGGGCTTCTTGGGCTTCTTCGGCTTGGCGACGGCCACGGGCTCGGGCTCGGGCTCGGGATCGGGCTTGGGCTCGGCAGCAACCTCGGCGACCTCGGCGACCTCGGCCACCTCCGGCTCGGGCTCGACCTCGGGCTCGACGGCAACGGGCTCGGCCTCGGGCTCGACCACCGCTTCGGCCACCTCGACCTCGACCTCGGCCGACGTCTCCTCAACCTCGACCTCGACGGCAACGGGCTCTGCCACGGGCTCGGGCTCGGGCTCGGGCTCGGGCTCGACCACCGCTTCGGCAGCGGGCTCCGCAACCTCGGCTTCGACCTCGACCTCGGGCTCGACCGCCGCCTCGACGGTCTCCTCGACCGCTTCCTCTTCCTCCGCCTCGGGCGTCTCGGCGACCGGTTCGGCCTCGACGACGAGTTCCTCGACGGCCGGCTCGTCGTCCTCGACGGGCGGCGCGATGGTCTCGGCCTCGGGGGCCGACGGCTGGGCCGGCGGGGTGGGCGTGGTGCCGAGCAGGTCGTCGGCGGCGGGCGAGGGGGCCGGGAGGGTGACGACGAGCGGCTGCTCCTTGGTCAGGACCGGAACCTCGGCCTTCGGCTCCTCGGTCTCCGGCTCCGCGACCTGGGCCTCCGGCTCCGTCGCCAGCTCAAGCTCCGTCTGCGTCAACGACTCGGTGGCGGCATCCTCGGCGACGTCGTCGATCTCGGTGTCCGCCTCGGCCTCGGCAGCAGCCTCGACAGCGGCCTCGGCGGCGGGCTCGGTCTCCACCGGGGCCGCCACCTCCGCCACGGCCTCAGCGTCTGCCTCGACGTCGACATCAACATCGACGTCGACCTCAGCCTCAACCGAGGTCTCCGCCTCGACACCGGCCTCCGCCTCGACGTCCGCCGCCAGCCCGTCGCGCTGGCCGCCGGCCAGGGCCTGACGGGCGGTGTAGGCGGCCTCGGCGGCGCGGCGGTCGGCGCGGGCGGCGGCGAGTTCGGTGAGGAGGTCGGCGAGGCCGGCCTCCTCCAGGCTCGCGCGCAGGCTGCGGATGGTCGGCAGCCGGTAGAGGGTGCCCTCGTCGGCGGCGAGGCGGTCGACCAGGTCGACGAGGTCCGGGAAGGACAGCGCGTCGAGGTCCCGGCCGGGGAGCAGGCGGGCGAGCTCGCGGACGCCGGTGTTGATCGCCTCGAAGGTCTGGGCCGTGCGGCCGGCCAGCGCCGCGTCGGCCGGCGGGACGGGCCGGCTGCCGGCGGGGGCGAGGGCCGCCCACGCGCGGCGTTCCACCTCGGCCGAGGCGAGCGCCTCGTGCAGGTCCTGCTGGCGCGGGCGGCCGGGGGTGACGGCGAGGGCGTTGGCCTGCTTGCGCAGCACGCGGGCGCGCAGCCAGGTGAGCTTGACGCCGCGCTCGCGCCGCCAGCTCCGGTCGGCGGTGGCGGCGACGAGGGCGTCGAGGTCGGCCTCGTAGGCGGCCGGGCTGAGGATGGCCGCGGTGCGGCGGACGAGCTGCAGCATCTCGACGAGGACGGCGGTCTTGGCGACGGTGTCCGGCGCGTCGATCTTGACGCTGGTGGCGAGCGCGGTGACGTCCTCCCAGACCTGCTGCAGGTCGCGGCCGCGCAGTTCGGCGAGGGCGGTCGACCCGGCGCGGGCGTCCTCGGGGGTGGCGACGGTGTCGACGGCCGCGTACCAGGGGTGGGTGTCGGCGGTCAGGGTGAAGGCGCCGAGTTCGGCGTAGCGGCCGAGGTCCTCGCGGAGGTCGGGGTCGGTCGTCGGGCGTGCCTGGCCGCGGGTCTGCTCCGGGGCCTTGGTGTCGGTGACGTCCTTGGGGTCCGTGGCGTCCTTGGCGTCGCTGGCGTCCGTGACGTCTGCGGAGCCGGCTGCGTCGGCCGCGTCGGCGTTGCGCGAGTGAAGCACTGTCATGTGAGGTCCGGTTCTGGGCGGCTGCGGCGGGGCGGGCGGCGAGGGGGCTCGGTGGTCCGGGTGCGCGGTGGGCCCCGGCGGGAGGGGCTTGGGGGGCGCGCGGTCGGGCCGCCGGTTGTGGAGGCCAAGAATACGGGTGCCCGTTCGAGCCTTGCACGCACCCACCGCCCCTCGGAGCGGTGTGGCGTGCCATACCGCCCACCCGGGCGCCACCCGGAAGGGCCGGTCGGGTGGTCCCTCGACCGCCACTCGGGTGGCCGGGTCACCCACCGTCCCCCCGGCCGGGCCTCCCACCCGGCCGCCGACCCGGCCACCCACCGGACCACCGACCCGAGCGCCCACCCGCCCGTCCGCCGGGTGGTGCGGCCGGGGGCCGGTGCCCGGCGCGGGCGAGGGTGGCGAGGTCGACGGGCGCGAGGTACTCGGACAGCGCGGTCCGGTGCCACCACGCGCCCGTTTCCCGCAGTTCGCGCCAATCGGTGAACCGGTAGTGGTGGAGGGTCGCCCGGACGTGGGTCGGTGGGCGGTCCGGGAAGGGGTTGTGGCGCAGCAGGCGCAGCGTGTCCGGGTCGTTGACCAGCAACCGGGTGACGAACGGCAGGAACCAGGGCCGGGCGTACCCGGACGAGATGCCGGCGAACCACATCAGCCAGTCGAGCCGCAGGTGGTAGGGGGCGTACTGGCGCGGGAGGCGGCGCACGTCGCCGGGTTTGCCCTTGAAGCCGTACTCCCGCCACACGGTGTGCGGGGTGATGGCGGGATCGTCGGTTCCTTCGAGCACCACCTCCCGGCGGGTCCGGTTGACGCTGCCGAACGCGCCGTAGGTGTTGACCAGGTGGATGCGGTTGAAGGAGCGGTTCATGACCTGGCCGCGGGAGAGCATGTTCCGGACCGGCCAGTAGCTGAGGGCGAGGACGGTGGCGGTCAGGGCGAGGGCGAGCGCCTCGAACCAGGCGGGTGCGGCGCCGTAGCCGCGCGGGTGGACGGCCAGGCCGAGGCGGGCCGGGTCGACGGCGGCGAGGGCGAGCGTGATGGTGAGCCAGTTGAGCCAGGCGAAGTTGCCGGAGGCGACCAGCCACAGCTGGGTGGCGATGACCACGCAGGCGGCGTAGCCGGCGACGGGCTGCGGGAGGAGGAGGCAGACCGGGACGGCCAGTTGGGTGACGTGGTTGGCCGCCGCCTCGACGCGGTGCAGCGGCTCGGGCAGGTGGTGGAAGAACCAGCTGAGCGGTCCGGGCATGGGCTGGGTCTCGTGGTGGTAGCGCAGGCAGGTCAGGTCGCGCCAGCAGCTGTCGCCGCGCAGTTTGATCAGTCCGGCGCCGAACTCGACCCGGAAGACCAGCCAGCGCATCAGCCAGAGGACCGGGGTGGGCGGGGCGGTGTCGGCGTTGCCGAGGAAGGTGGCCAGGAAACCGGCTTCGAGCAGCAGCGATTCCCATCCGAACGAGTACCAGGTCTGCCCGACGTTGACGATCGAGAGGTAGAGCGTCCAGAGCGCCGCCCAGCAGAGCATCGCCGCCCAGAGCGGGACCAGGTCGCCGAGGCCGCCGACCAGCGCGGCGGAGAGGGCGGCACCGGTCCAGGCGACGGCGGCGAACCAGCGGTCGCTGTAGTGGAGGTGGAACAGGCCGGGTGCGTGCCGGAACGGGACCCGGGCGGTGAAGCGCGGGACGGGCAGCATGCCGCGGGCGCCGATGAGGGCGCGGAACTGGAGGGCGGCGGCGAGGAAGCCGGTCAGGTAGAGGGCGGCGAGGAGCCGTTGCACGAGCAGTCGGCTGAGCCAGTACTCGGGGGCGGCGAACCACTGCATGCGGCCCATGCCTACCACCGGCGCGCGCCGCTGGGGCGCCGCCACGCCACAGCACCGTGGCGGGGAGCCTCTCCTCGGGGGTGAGAGGCGCCCCGCCACGGCGGTGCGGTGCTCGCTCGGTTTCGGTGCTGCGGTCCGGTGGGTGCCGTCCCGTGCTCAGCCCGGCAGGACGAGCCCGGTCTCGCCGGCGCCGAGGCCCGGGCGGCCGGCGGGGGCGGCGCCGTTCTGCTGGAGCCGGTCGACCAGGAGCGCGGCCAGCGTGCCGAGTTCCTCCTCGGTGCGGGACTGCGCGGTGACGTCCATGCCGACCGTCAGCACACCGTTGACCTGGCCGGTGCGCGCGGTGCGCAGCGGGGTGCAGGTGAAGCTGAAGATCTGCTGGATGCGCTGGGCCTCGGGGCGGACGGACTGGATGCGGACGTCGTTGAGGACGGTGGTGCGGCCCGTGTGGTAGGCCTCGGAGACCGCCTGCTGGAGGCCGGCGGCGCCGAGCTGGGGGTAGGCCTGGCCGATCGCGCCGTACGCCGCCGGGGCGCCGAAGATGTCGGCGTGCTGGGCGTTGGCGTAGCGGATCTCCTGGCCGGGCCCGTCGGTGAGCATGATCGGGAAGGGCGAGCCGTCGAAGGCCGCGAACATCTCCTGCTGCTGGGCGAGCAGGTTGTCGCGCAGCCGGATCTCGGAGAGCAGGGCCTCGGCGAGGTGCTGGATGTCGCGCAGCCGCTCGCGGCCCCACTGGCGGGGTTCGCGGTCGAGCACGCAGACGGTGCCGATGACGGTGTTGGTGTCGTCGACGAGCGGGGCGCCGAGGTAGGCGCGCACGCCGAGTTCGTCGACGACCGGGTTCCCGGCGAACCGGGGGTAGGCGAGGATGTCGTCGAGGGCGAGCGGGGAGCGCTGGGCGACGACGTGCGGGCAGAAGCCGTGGCTCAGCGGCATCTGCCGGGTCGGGAGGTCGAAGGCGATGCCGCGATCGGCCCAGGAGGAGCCTTCGTCGGTCACGACGTCGGCCGAGTTTGGCGGAATGTAGAGCCCCCGGAACATCTGGCGCTCGTCGTTGATGAAGTTGACCATCGCGATGGGGGCGCGGGTGATGCTGGCGGCCAGGTGGGCGAAGCGGTCGAAGGCCTCGTCCGCCGTGGGTTCGTTGAGACCCAGGCTGCGCAGCCGGCGGGTCCGCTCGGATTCCCCGGCGGCACCCGGGAACTGGCCTTGAGTGCTCATCACATCAGTCATGGCGCACATGTAATCAGACATCCGGCGCTTTCCGCGCTCCCGGGCCCTCCCGTTCTGGCTTGCTGATGCTCAGTCAAAGCCGCATGTGGACGATGAGGCGGACGGGTGGGAACGGGACGGGAACCGGCCGGGAAAGCGGGGGAAGATCATTGCCCCACCGTGGGCCGTTTCAATCCTCGGCCGTGCTTGGGCGATCCGAATCCCGCCAATCCAAGATCCACTCTGGAGTGACCCCGATGCACATATGACAATGAGCCCTGCCGAAAAACGGCGGTCCCCAAGGGCAGCGTGGGCCACCGCCGGCTCTTCCGCACGCACCGGCTGCACTGGGGCATCCGGCCGCCACCTCATCACCACCCCCCACCCCTCGGCGGTCGGAGCGGATCGGCTGCACGGACGGAGGCACAACCACCGAACGACCCGAACCGAGAGGACCCGGCATGGCGATGGACTACTTCACCGACGAGCGACACGAGAGCCTCCGTGCGGAGGTGCGCGAGTTCGCGGAGAAGGAGGTGCGCCCGCAGGTGGCCAGAATGGAGGCCGACCGCCAGGTCGAATTCGAACTCTCCCGGGAGATCGCCCGCCGGGGATGGATCGGCGTCACCATCCCGCGCGAGTTCGGCGGACTGGGACTGGGCCACCTGGCCAAGACCGTCATCGTCGAGGAACTGGCGCGGGTCAGCGGCGCGATGGGCGCGATGGCGCAGGCCTCGCAGCTCGGCGTCGCCAAGGTCATCCACTTCGGCGACGACGCCCAGCGCCGTCACTGGCTGCCGAAGTTCGCCTCCGGGGAGTCGCTGCCGACGATCGCCGTCACCGAACCGGAGTCCGGCGGCCACGTCCTCGGCATGACCGGAACCGCCCGGCGCGAGGGCGACGAGTACGTGCTCAACGGCCGGAAGTGGTTCGTCGGCAACTCGCACATCGGCGACGTGCACGGCGTGGTGTTCCGGACCGGCCCGGGCAGCAAGGGGCTCTCCGCGTTCCTGGTGGAGAGCGACCGCCCGGGTTTCCGCACCGGCGCGCTCGGCTCGCAGAGCGGCCTGCACGGCTTCAGCTTCGGCGAACTCGTCTTCGAGGACTGCCGGATCCCGGCCCGCAACCGGCTCGGCCTGGAGAGCCAGGGCCTGGACGTCGCCTACTCCTCCTCGACCCTGTACGGACGGCTGAACCTGGCCGCGGTCGCGCTCGGCATCCACGTGGCGATCGTCGAGGACACCGTGCGGTTCGCCGAGGGGCGCGTGCTCTACGGCAAGCCGCTCTCCCAACTGCCCAACATCGCCCTCAAGCTGGGTGAGATGCAGTCCCGGCTGATGACCGCCAAGCTCGCCGCGTACCACGCCTCGCACCTGCTCGACCACGGCAAGCCGTGCGACGCCGAGCTGATGAACGCCAAGCTCATCAACACCGAGTACGCGCTGGACTCGGCGCGCAACGCGATGGAGATCCACGCCGCCCGCGGCCTGCAGGCGGAGTTCCACATCGAGCGCTACCTGCGCGACGCCACCCACGTCTACCCGCCGGCCGGCACCTCGGACGTCCAGCGGCTGCGGCTCGGCCAGGTGGCTTCGGGTACGTACGGCAAGCAGTGGTCGGCCGAACTGGCCGGCCTGGCGAGCTGGGCGTGGACCGAACTGGCCGAGCGCGAGGCGCGGGCCGAGGCCGAACTGCACACCGGGTCCGCCGCGGTGCTGCGGATGCCGCTGGCCGGCTGAGCCCCGGAGACCGGGGCGCCGCAGACCATCGCTTTTGACCTGTCCCTGACGGCTTTCCGGCGATCGGCCCCCGGTCACCGGAAAGCCGTCCGGCGTTTCCCGCAACTCCGCTGACCAGGGCCGATCCCCGCTCCGGCGGCCCTCCGGCGACCCTCGGGCCGAGTCATCGCCCGTTCACATATCGTCAGTTGATGTTGCCGAGAGGGCACCTGGGGCTGGTAGCGTGCCTGCAGTCGGCGGCCGTGCTACACCCGTCCGGACGGTGACTCCGCGTCACCACCTCCGGCGACCCTCCGGGCCCGCCGGCCGTGGCGCCCCCGAAACCGCGGCCGGACCGCTCACGGGCCACTCGCCGTTCAGCCCTGCTACAAGGAATCAGATGCCAGGCATATCGGCCCCCCGCACGGGCCACCGCGCCGGCCGGTCCGGCTCCCTCCGCAGCTCGCTCCTCGCACTCGCGCTGGTCCCCTCCCTCGGCCTCGCCGCCGCCTGGGGCTACGCCGCCTACCTGCTGCGCGACGCCGGAGACCGCACCGCCCTGTACGGCGGCAGCGCGGTCGTCGCCGTCGTGCTGCTCTGGAGCCTGATCCGCGGCGTCCGCCTCGCGCGCACCGTCCCGGCCCGGATCTCCGGCCTGCACTCCGACACCCTGGTGCTCGCCCAGCACGAGATCCCGCAGGTCGTCAGCCGCCTCCAGGCCGGCGAGTCGCTCCCGACCCCGCCCGCCTGGGCGCCGCCCCGGCGGATCGGCGACGAGCTCCAGCAGACCTCCGACGGCCTCGCCGCCGTCCGGCAGGCCGCCGTCGCCGCCATCATCCACCAGGCGCAGGGACGCGAGGGGACGAAGAAGGTCTTCCTCAACATCGCCCGGCGCACCCAGATCCTGATCCACCGGCAGATCAGCATGCTCGACGCCCTGGAGCGCGAGCACGAGGAACCCGAGCTGCTGCGCGAACTGTTCGCCGTCGACCACCTCGCCACCCGGATGCGGCGCAACGCCGAGAACCTGGTCATCCTCGGCGGCGCCCTGCCCGCCCGGCGCTGGCGCAACGCCGTGCCGATGGTCAACGTGCTGCGCAGCGCCGTCTCCGAGACCGAGAACTACGCCCGCGTCGTCGTCCAGGGCGTCCCCCGCGCCTCGCTCAGCGGCCAGGCCGTCGCCGACGTGATCCACCTCGTCGCCGAACTGATCGAGAACGGCACCACCTTCTCCCCGCCCTACACCCAGGTGCAGGTCTCCGCGCAGGAGGTCCCGAAGGGCCTGGCCGTCGAGGTCGAGGACCGCGGCCTCGGCATGGGCGAGGACGAGTACGAGCGGCTCAACGACTACCTGGCCAACCCGCCCGAGCTGGACGTCTCCGCGCTCGGCGACGACCTGCGGCTCGGCCTCTTCGTGGTCGCCCGGCTCGCCGCCCGGCACGACATCCAGGTCACCCTGCGGCCCTCGCCGTACGGCGGGACCCGGGCCGTGGTGCTGGTGCCGGCGCTCCTGCTGGAGCAGCCCGAGCAGCCGGCCTCCCTCCCCGGCCTGCCGGCCGGCGCCCGGGTCACCCGGACCCCGGTGCCCGAGCCGCTGCCGGGTACCGGGCCGGACGCGGACCTCGGCGAGATCGACGAGGAGCTGTCGGGCGCGCTGGCCGGGGTGCTCAGCGGGCTGCTGGGCAGCGGGCCGACTCCGGAGGCGACCGGGACGGGTGCGGGTGCCGGGGCTGGTTCCGGGGTTGGTGCCGGGGTTGGTTCCGGGGTTGGTGCCGGGGTTGGTTCCGGAGTGAGCGGCCCGGTGGCGGAGCTGTTGGCGCCCGGTGGGGGTCTGCTCGGCGGAGGCCTGCTCGATGGAGGCCTGCTCGGCGGGGCCGCGGACGGCGGGACGCTCGACGGCAGTGTGGTGATCGGGGAACTGCTCGCCCGCTACCCCATGGGCGGCTCGCGCTCCGAGGACGACCCGACGGTCAACGGCGGCCTGCCGGTGGGCTCCCCGATCCCCGGGCTGCCGGGCGCGGTGGTCGTCCCGCGGCCCGCCCTGCCCCGCCCGTACGACGAGTCGGCCGGCGGACCGGGCCCGGACGGAGCGCTCGCCGCTGCCGCCGCTGACGGTGGCCCGGCCGGGGCGGAGGCCGAGGTGTCGTCCGACGGCTCCGGAACGCCCACGCACCAGCGCGCCGAGGAGGCCCCCTTGGACCACGGCCCCGACGGCGAACTGCGCACCCCGCGCGTCCTGCCCCAGCGGGTCCGCAACGCCAGCCTGGCCGAGCAGTTGCGCGAGGCCCACGCGCCCGGTGCGGCGTTCGGCCAGCCGGGGCCCTACGGGCAGCCCGCCGCCCCCGCTCCGTACGGACCGCCCGGCGCGGGCGGCCTCACCGGCCCCGGCCCGTACGGGCAGCCCGCCGGCCGGCCCGTGGACGACGCCTCGCCGCAGCGTTCGCGCGCCACCATGGCCGCCATCCAGCGCGGCACCCGCACGGCCCGGGCGGCGGCCCCCGACTCGGACGCACCGGCAGCTCCCCCCGCGCCGGCCGCACCTTCCGCAGCTAAGGAACAGCAGTGATGACGCAGCACACCGACACCCAGCGCGACCTCAACTGGCTGCTGGACCAGCTGGTGGCGCGGGTCCCGGAGACCCGGCACGCCATCGTCCTCTCGGAGGACGGCCTGCTGGTCGGCCTCTCCCAGGGCCTGGACCGCGCCGACGCCGAGCACCTGTCGGCCGTCGCCTCCGGACTGCAGAGCCTCGCCCGCGGCGCCGGTCACCGGTTCAACGGCGGCCGGGTCCGGCAGACCGTGATCGAGATGGACCAGCTGTTCCTGTTCGTCACCACCGCCGGCCAGGGCGCCCGCCTCGCCGTGCTCACCAGCGAGGCGGTCGACGCCGGACTCATGGCCTACGAGATCAACATGCTGGTCAAGCAGGTCGGCCAGTACCTCACGGCAGCGCCGCGCAGCGACGCCGGCCTGGCGGGCGCAGGTGGCGGTGCGTGACCGTCGACGCCGACGAGGCCTGGTTCTTCGACAAGGACGCGGGCCATCTGGTCCGCCCTTACGCCATCACCAACGGGCGCACCGGCCCGGTCCGTGACGGCTTCGCGCTGATCACCCTGGTGGTCACCGCCGACCCGCGCACGGACACCAGCCGGCTGACGCCCGAACCGGCCGCGATCCTCGACCTCTGCCGCGAACGCCCGCTCGCGGTGGCCGAGATCGCGGCCAGCCTGGACCTCCCGGTGAGCGTGGTCAAAGTACTGCTCGACGACCTCGCCGAGGCCCGGATGATCCTCACCCGGGCACCCGTCCAGCTCGCCGAGGCCCCGGACATCTCGCTGATCCAGGCCGTGATCGAGGGCGTCCGCCGGCTCTGACCTGACCGGCGTCGTGCCGCGGTGGTGCAGCGGCGCAAGCAGCGCAGTGGCCCCACCGCTCGATCCGTCCCTGTCGTTTCCTGCCCTCGTTCAGTTCCCTCCCATTCAGTTCCCTCCCAGTTCAGTTCCCTCCCAGGAGACCCGACGTGACGACCCAGAGCCTGGTGCCGGGCGCGGTCAAGATCCTCGTGGCCGGCGGCTTCGGCGTCGGCAAGACCACCATGGTCGGCTCGGTCAGCGAGATCGAACCGCTCCAGACCGAGGAACGGATGACCCGCGCCAGCATCGGGGTCGACAGCCTCGAAGGCGTCCAGGGCAAGTCCACGACCACCGTCGCGATGGACTTCGGCCGGATCACCATCCGCGAGGACCTGGTGCTCTACCTGTTCGGCACCCCGGGCCAGTTCCGGTTCTGGTTCATGTGGGACGACCTGGCCCTCGGCGCGCTCGGGGCGATCGTGCTCGCCGACACCCGCCGGCTGGAGTCCAGCTTCGCGGCCGTCGACTTCTTCGAGCAGCGCGGCATCCCGTTCGCCATCGGCGTCAACTGCTTCCACGGACGCCGCGACTGCACCCCCGACGACGTCCGGCGCGCCCTGGACCTCGACCCCGGCGTGCCGGTGGTGCTCTGTGACGTCCGGGAGCGCGCGTCGAGCAAGGAACTGCTGCTCGCGCTCCTCGACCGGGTCCACCAGGACGCGCTCGCCACGCGTCCGTGAACCCGGCCTAGGAGGCGGGTCCGGAGCCCTCAGAGCGCCTTGACCGGGGCCGCCGGGGTCAGCTCCAGCTCGTACAGGGACCGGACCAGCGGCGCCAGCTCGGGGAGGTCGGCGGCCTTGGTGAGCGTCGCCTCCAGGGTCACGTCGTGCAGCGGCCGCGCGGCCGCGAGCAGTTCGCGGCCCTGCGGGGTCAGCTCGGTGTAGATGCCGCGCCGGTCGTCCGCGCAGAGGTAGCGGCTCAGCAGGCCCCGGTCCTCCAGCCGGCTCACCAGCCGGGTGGTCGCGCTGCTGCTCAGCGCGGCCGCGCGGGCCAACTGCTGCATCCGCATGTGCCAACCGTCCTGCCGCGACAGCGCGTCGAGCACCGTGTACTCGACCACCGAGAGCCGGTGCTCGGCCTGGAGGGCCTTCTCCAACGCCGAGTCGATCAGCCCGTGCAGCGCGGCGAGCGTGCGCCAGCCGCTCGCGCGGATCTCGGCGGCATCGTCCTGGATACCCATGGCTCGCCTTTCTGCGCAGGTCGTCACGGCCGCCGACCGAGGGCGGTACGACAACCGGTCGAACGTCTTACGTTGTTCAAGTATGCCATTTGGCGCTGCTTACCTGCTTGTGCAAGTACTTCTCCTTATGGGTGGGATGAGTTCTCTGTCCGGGCCGGACGGGCCTCGGTCGCGCCGGCGGACCACGCACTCGCGCACAGCGCCGCGGCCAGCTCCTCCTCGTACCAGGCCGCCGCCAGCCAGGCGGCGGCGAAGGCGTCGTGGTCCTCCGCGACCACCCGGCCGAAGACGTCCCGCGGCTGGTCCACCGCCGCCGCGCGCAACCCGTCCAGCAGCGACGCGCCGGTCACCAGTCCCGCCGACCGTAGCCGGGACCGGTCCTCCTCCACCGACCGCGTGCCGACCGCCGTCCGCGCGCCGAGCGCCAACGCCGCCCGGCCGCCCGTCACGGCCTGCTCGACCCGGCGGGTGAGCAGGTGCACGGGGGCGGTGGGGCGCTCCGGCTCCCCTGCCGTGGCCGGGGTGCCGGAGGTGGCTGTGGATGGGGCGGACGGGGCGGATGGGGTGGAGGGGGTGGAGGGCGAGGACGGCGAGGGCGGGAAGGTGAGGTCGGCCGTCTGGAGGCGCTCCAGGCCGAGGTTGACCCGGCCCGCCCGGTCGGCGGGCAGGGCCAGCGACGGTGCCGGTGGGGCGGGTGAGGCCGGGGCGGGGGGCGACTGGTCCGGGGCGGTGGGCAGTTCGGCGATCGCGAGCAGCCGCAGCTCCGGGTGGGCCGCCCGTTCCAGTCGGCCGATCACGCGCAGCCGCAGGCCCGGGGCGGTGGCGAGCAGCGCCAGGTTGGCCCGGTGGGCCAGCCCCGGGTGGTCGTGCGCGGCCCGGAAGGCCACCACCGCCCCACCGCACTCCGCCAGCAGTCGCGGCTCCCCGCCCGGTCCGCGCGGGACCGCCCCCAGCAGCGTCACGTCCAGGAAGATCAGGTCGCTCCCGGCCGGCCGGGCCTCCGGCGGCAGGGCCTCGGCCGCGAGCGCCCGCTCCACCTGGGCGGCCGGCGGCTCGGCCCAGAGCCCCGCGAGCGGCTCCGCCGTCCACGCCGCCCCCGCCGCCCGGACCGCCAGGACCGAGGCACCCGCTCCCAGCCGCCCGGACGCCGACCGGGTCGCCCCCTGCACGGCCAGTCCGGCCCGGGTGAACTCGCGGTGGCTGAGCGCGGCATCGCCCAGCCGGATCACCCGGTTCCCCGACCCGACCGCCTGCGGGGCCGCCTCCGTGGCGTCGGAGTGCGGCATGATCTCGGCGATCGTGTGCAGCCCGCCGCCCGCGTCCACCGCCCAGGTCAGCACCCCCGCGTGGGTGGCCGTCAGCACCGGCTCGGCGAACAGCCCGTACAGCCGCAGTCCGCCCGCCGGCGCGTACGCCTGCCGGGCCACTCCGCGCAGCTCCGCGACGGTCGGCCCTTCGGCAGCAGCCCCGGTGGTGGGAGCGGTGGTCGGGACGGTCGCCAGGGCCGTGGTGAGGGCGAGGAGTTCACGCAGGCCGGCCACCAAGTCGGCGAGCCGGTGGTCCGGTTCGCCCGACCTGGCCGCGCGCACCCGGGTGACCACCGCCACCGCCGCTGCCGCCGGCCGGTGGAACCCGGCCAGCCGGGCCCGGTGCGCCGCCCGCAGCAACTCCGCCTGGAGCACGGCCCCCGCACCGCCCACTCCGGCCGCCAGGACGGCCGCGCCCGCCCGGTGCAGCTGACCGACGGCGGCCCGTTCGGCGGCGGTGAGGACGTCCGCGACCGGCGCCCCATCGGCCGGGGCTGCGGCGGGGTCGGCGGCGCGGTGGGCGGTGGGTGAAGCGGACGTGAGAGCGGCCGGGGCGCCGGCGGCCTCGGGTGCCGCCGCGCCCGGGGAGTCCGGGGAGTCCGGGGAGTCCGGGTCGGCCAGCGGGCAGACCGTGACCGCCGCCGCCCGGTGCACGCAGGCGGGCGCCAACAGGCAGCCGCAGCGCACGTCGGACTGGTCGGCGACCACCCCACCCGGCGCGTGCAGGACGAGCACCGCCTCCTCGTCCACCGCGATCCGCCACTCCTCGCCGACCCGCTCCACCGGCCGGCCGGCCAGCTTGGCGGCCGCGGCGTCCAGGCGCTTCTGCAGCCGTGCCGACAGTCCGGCCACCACCTCGGCGACCACCTCCGGCCGGACGGCCGGCCAGGCCGCCTGCGTCCCCGTTCCCATCTCCGTCGCCGTCCCCGTCATCGCCTCGGTCATCGGACCTTCTCCCCCACCCAGCGGGCCAGTTCCAGCGGGCTGAGCGCCGCCACCGGCATCCCGGCCGCGACCAGCTGGCCCGCGACCGCCTTCGAGTACCGGGCCGTCCCGGTGTCGTCCAGCGCGGCGCAGCCCAGCACATGGCAGCCGGCGTCGACCAGCGCCCGGGTCTGCGTCAACAGCCCGCCGACCGGGCCGCCCTCCTCGAAGTCGCTGATCACCGCGACCAGCGTGCGGGACGGCACGGTCACCAGCTCCCGCGCGTACTTCAGCCCGGCCGCGATGTGCGTACCGCCGCCGATCCGGACCTCCAGGAGCAGGCCCAGCGGGTCCGTCACCCGGTCGGTCAGATCCACCACCTCGGTGGAGAAGGCCACGAAATGGGTGCTCAGCGAGGGCACCCCGGCCAGGATCGACGCGGTCAGCGCCGCCCACACGGTCGACGCCTCCATCGAGCCGGAGACGTCCACGACCAGGATCAGCCGCCAGTCGGAGGCCTTGCGGACCCTGGTCCGGAACACCGGCCGCTCCGGCACGATCACCATGCCCGCGCCGGTGTCGGTCCCACCGGCCGGGTCTTGGGAGGCCGGGTCCGGGGCGGCCGGGCGGGCGGTGGCGAGGTTGGCCCGGATGGTCCGGTGCAGGTCCAGGCCGCCGCCCGGACGCCGGCTCGGGCGCGGCACGCTGATGCCGGTGAGCGCCGGGCGCAGCCTGGTCGCCAACTCGCGCGTCAGCTCGTCGACCAGCCGCCGGACCAACGGCCGCAGACCGGCCAGCCGGGCCTCGGGCAGGCCACCCGCGTGTTCCAGGACGGTGCGCAGCAGGTCGACGGACGGGCGGACGGCGCCCGGATCGATCGCCTCCAGCGCGTCGCTCCGCCCCCGGGCGACGGCAGCGGCCAGCACCTCCTCCCGGATGCCCGGCCCGAACAGGGCGGTCAGCTCCTCGGACCACTCGCGCACCCCCGGGTACGGCGCCTCGCGCCCGCCCCGGTTGCCGCCCGCGCCGCCCCGCCCGTCCAGGCCGGGGCCGGAGCCCTCGCCGTGCCCCGTCCCGTACAGCTCGTCGAGTGCGGTGGCGAGGCGGGCGGCCCGGCCACCGAGGCCGCCGTTGCCCGGTCGGCCCAGCAGCAGCCGCCAACGCTCGGCCGGGCCGAGGGCGTGGCCGGGCGAGGGGGTGGGGGTGGGGGTCGAGGTTGGGGAGGGAGTGGGGGTGGGCCTGGGGGTGGGCGTGCGCGCTGCCGCTTCCGGTTGGAGAGCCGGGAGAGCCGGGAGAGCCGGGAGCAGCCTGCGGCGGCCGAGGGCGGCGCGGACGGCCAGGTCGGCGCGGGTCCATTCGGCGAGCAGGGCCGGTGGCACCTCGTCGGGGAGCGTGTCGAGTCGGGTGCCGAGGCGCTCCTCGACCAAGAGTAGCAGCCGGTCTCGGGCGGCCGGGCTCAGCGTGTCGAAGCCTCCGCGCAACGCGGGCAGCCGGTCGAGGAAGGCGTCGTCCGGCAGCGCGACCGCCCGCTCCAGCACCGGTTCGAGCACCTCGGGGGCGGTCGCGAACAAGCCCTCGGCAGCCGTCAACAGCCCGGCCAGCGACCGCCCCAGGGCGTGCCGGACCTCGGGGCCGGTCGCCCCGTCGATCCAGGAGGCGGCCCGGGCGCCGAACACCGTCGGCTCCTCCTGTCCGAGCAGCACCCGGACCGCACCGGCCGCACCCCGGATCAACGGGCTGCCGCTGTCCGCGAGTTCGGCGAGGGCATGGCCGAGTCGCACGCCTCCGGAGAGGTCGGCCCGCCGCGCCAGTTCCACCAGCGCCCGCGCATCGGCCGCATCGTCGGAACCGCCCAGCCCCTCCAACTGCCGCACCGCAGCCGCCGTCACCACCTCCCCGGCAGCGACCAGAGCGACCACGAACGGCGCCTCGTCGACAGCCGACCGGGTCGGCCCGGCAGGCCTGGCGAGCTCGGCGTGGTAGACGGGGTCGGCAGACCCGGCGGGCTTGGCGGAGTCGGCAGGGTCGGCAGGGTCGACGGCGTCAGCGGTGTCAGCGGTATCGGCGGACTCAGTCGGCCCGGTGCGCTTGGCGGACTCAGCAGGCTCAGCGGAGCCGGCTGGCCCGGCGGGCATGCTGGGGGTATGCCGGGCGGTGGTGGTGAGGCGGTCCAGGAGGGCGAGGGCGTCTAGGAGTTCGGGGAGGGTGCCGGTGCCGGGGAGGACGGCGGTGAGCTGGGCGAGGCGGGTGTCGGCCAGGGCGGGCAGCCCGCAGGCGGCGGCGTCGGCCAGGCCCTGGAGGACCTCGCGGGCCGTCGGGCCGTCCGACTGCCGTTCGCGGCGCAGCCGTTCGCGCAGCGCTCCCTCGGCCGCCTGGGCCGGGGTGACGCCCCGGGTGCCGGCGACCGTCAGCATCGCGGCGACCGCCGGGGTCCAGCGGACCCGCCAGCGGGTGGTGAGGGTCTCGGTGCCGCCCGCGCCGGTGGTGCTGACCGGTTCGGCGTACGGGACGCCGCAGGCGGTGAGGCGGTGCAGGAGGAGCTCGCGGCGCCGGTCGAGGGTCGAGCGGAGCGGGTCGAGCCGGAGGTCGCGCGGGGTGGGCTCGGCGGTGTCGTCGGGGCCGGGGAGGCCGAGGTCGGCGAGCAGCCGCTCGACGGCGGGGGCGAGGCCGCTGCGCGGGGCGGCCGGGGTGGGCCGGCCGGTGCGGGTGCCGACCAGGACGCGTTCCAGCGCGCGGGCCACCGCTCGGCCGCGGCCGAGCGGTTCGCCCTGGGCGAGGACGGTCTGCACCGCCTCGACGAGTTCGCCGCGACCGGGGACGGAGAGCCCGCGCAGCCGGGCGAGGTCCCCGGCGAGCCGGACCACCTCCCGGGCGTCGGCCGGTCCGGAGGGGTGGTCCTGGCCGCGCAGCGCTTCGCTGATCCGGACGGCGGTGCGGGTGAGCGCCTCGGCGAGCCGGTCCGGGTCGCCCGCCGCGTCGAGCACGGTGTGCTGCCACTCGGGGTCGCGGATGCCCGCCGGGTAGCCGGAGCGGGCGTCGAGCAGCGGGTAGGTGTAGGGGATCAGCGAGATGACGTGGCCGTCGGACGCGGTGGGGTCGGCCGCGGGCTCGGCGGGGTCGTCGGCCGGGCCGGTCGGGGTGAGCGCGGGGGCGTGGAAGGCGCCGATCACGGCGGCGACCCGGCGGCCGTCCGCGCCCGCCTGCCGGATGCGGTCCCGCATCCAGGCCTCGCGCCGCAGGTCGTACGGGTCGACGCCGGGCCCGTCCTCGGCGTCGCGGCGCAGTGCCCAGCCGACCAGCAGGGCGGCGCGCCGGACGGCCTCGGGGGTGGAGCCGGGGGCGGCGGTCTCGACGAGGCGGTCCCAGAGGTCCTCGTCGTCGTCGCGTCCGGTGAGGCGGTGGCGGAGGACGTCGGCCACGCCGGGGCCGGCCGGTGGGGCTTCCCGGTCGCGGTGGCCGTACTGGTCGCGGAGGGCGAGCGGCAGGTCGCAGGCGATGGTCTCGACACCGTTGCGGCGGGCCCAGCGCAGGGCGGCCAGCTCGGGCGAGAAGTCGGCGAAGGGGTAGAAGGCGAGCCCGGCGGTGCCCTGGCCGGTCTCGGTGCCGTCCTCCCCCGCGCGGTCGGCGGCGGGAGCCGCGGCGAGGGCGACCGGCGCGTGGGTGGCCTCGTCGGCCAGCCGGTCGAGCCAGGGCTGGAACTCGGCGGGCAGCTCGACCAGCAGCACCTCGGGCTCGACCGCGTCGAGCAGGGCGGGCACGACGGCGCTGAGCGAGGGGGCGTGGTGGCGCACCCCGATCAGGTAGGGCCCGGGCGTGTCGAGCCCGGATGCGGCGAGTCGGGCCGCCTCCGTCTCGACCAGCCCGCGCGGGTCGTCGGGGCCGAGGGCCACCCCGCCGGGCGGCACCGCGCTGCTCATCTGTTCACCTTTCGGGGTGTCGGTCATCCGGGTTCGGAGGTTCGGGTTCGGTCGTTCGGGTTCGGTCGTTCGGGTTCGGTCGTTCGGGTCCGGGCCGTGCCGCCGGGTGGGCGGCACGGCCCGGGTGGCAGGGAGTCAGCTCTCCAGGGCGGAGCGGAGGTCCCAGAGGGTGCGCCAGGTGGCGGCGCCCTGTTCGGCGCGCCGCCGGACCGGGCCGTCCCAGTAACCGAGGAGCCGGGCCGCGTCGGTGGGGTCGTCCTTGCGGACCACCCCGATCAGCTGGCCGGGGAGCCGCCCGAGCAGGTCGCCGCCGTCCGGCAGGTAGGCGGCGGAGACGCCCAGGGCGGTGGCCACCGAGACGGCCTCGGCGGTGCTCATCACGGTCGACGGGCGTTCGACGTCCCAGCCCTCGGTGGAGCGGCCGGTGCGCAGGTCGCGGAACGCGGTGACCAGCGCCTCCAGCACCGCGTCGTCCACCGCGTAGGCGGCTCCGGCCCGGGCGACGGCGGCGGTGGACTGCCGGCGGACGAGCTCGACCTCGGCGTCGAGGCTGCCGATCGGGCCGACCGTCTCGAAGTTGAACCGCCGTTTGAGCGCGGCGGACATCTCGCTGACGCCCTTGTCGCGCAGGTTGGCGGTGGCGATCAGGGTGAAGCCGGGGGCGGCGTGCAGCTGGGCGTCCGGGGTGCCGGCCAGCTCGGGGACGGCGACCCGCCGCTCGGAGAGCAGCGAGACCAGGGCGTCCTGGACCTCGGGCAGGCAGCGGGTGACCTCCTCGACCCGAGCGACCGCGCCGCCGGTCATCGCGGTGAGCACCGGCGACGGCACCAGCGCCTCCCGGCTGGGGCCCTTGGCGAGCAGGAGGGCGTAGTTCCAGCCGTACTTGAGCTGGTCCTCGGTGGTGCCGGCGGTGCCCTGGACGGTCAGCGCGCTGGTGCCGCAGACGGCTGCGGCGAGCAGCTCGGACAGCATCGACTTCGCGGTGCCGGGCTCGCCGACGAGCAGCAGGCCGCGCTCGCCGGCGAGCGTGACGACGCAGCGCTCGACGAGTGCCCGCTCGCCGACGAACTTCTGCTCGATGGCCAGGCTCTTCCGGCCGGCCTTGAGCTTCTCCCCGCCGCTGCCCATCACGAAGGTGACGACGGCGCGCGGGGTGAGCCGCCAGCCGGGCGGGCGCGGTCCGGAGTCGTGCGCGGCGAGGAACTCCAGTTCGGCCGCGTACTTCTCCTCGGGCGGGACGACCTGCCGGGCGGCGGGCCCGCCGCCGGTGGCGGTGCTCGGGGCCGTGCCCGTGGTCGGGTCGGTGCCCGTGGTCGGGGCGGTGGTGGTCATCGGCGGGCCTTCCTGCGCTTGCCGGTCTGGAGCTGTTCGAAGCCGGGGGCGTCCCCGTCGGTGACGCGCTGCCAGGCCCGGGTGAACAGCTCCGGGACGGCGAGGTGCGGCAGCGCGGCGTGGTGGGTGGGCAGTTCGTAGAGGCCGGCCTTCCAGATCTCGGCGGGCAGGCCGGGGGACTTGGCCTCCTGCCAGCCGCCGGGGAGGAACAGGGTGCGGCCTGCCCGGGCCCGCTTGGCCTCCAGGACCAGCCCGGTGGCGGCGAGTTCGGCGCGGGCCTGCTTCAGCCGGGCCGGCTTCCAGCCCGTCCAGCGGGCGACGTTGCGGTCCGTCGGGTCGGGCAGCGCGAGCAGCTGGAGGTAGAGCACGGCGGCGTCCTCGCCGAGCCCGTGGGCCTTGGCGGCCTCGGTGACCAGCTCCGGCACGCTGAGCAGCGGGTGGTGCGGCCAGTACTCGGCGGTCTCGGCACCGTCTGCGGAGTCGGCGCCGTCCGGGGTGGCGGGCAGGTCGGCGGGCGGGGCTACCAGCCGGTCCACTTCGCCCTTGAGGATCACCTCGATGGCGGAGCGCTGGCCCGTGAACCACCAGTTGCCGGAGATGCCGTCGAGCAGTTCCAGCACCGGGTCGTCGGCGCCCGTGAGGCCGGCCGGCCGCAGCCAGATCCGTTCCGTCCCGTCGCGGCCGGGCGACAGCACGAGCGCCTCGCCGCAGCGGACCAGCCCGTCCGCGTCGGCACCGCCCTCGGCGGGCAGGCCGAAGCGGGTGCGCAGGACCTGGGAGACCGGCTCCTCCTTGCTGGAGCCGTAGTACTCGCACGGCAGCAGCAGTTCGGGGTCGGCGAGCCGGGTGCGCAGCGCGGCGGCGGCCGACGGGAGCAGCGGGCGCAGCGGGCTCCGCTCGGGCAGGTGGTAGGCGAGCCAGCGCAGGGCGGCGACGGCGCCGGCGAACGCGCTGCCGACGGGCAGGGCGGCCGGGTCGTCGGGGGCGAGGCGCAACGCTCCGCCGTTGTCCTCGTCGGGGCGGAGCCGGTGGCGGGTGGTGCGGCTGAGCCAGGGGGTCCGAGAGACGTTGAGGATCTCCTCGATGGGTCCGATGCGGGCACCGCTGACGGTGGCCTGGGCCTCGGCGGGCAGGGTGACGAGCGGGCCGAACCGGTCGATCCAGCGCGCCGCGCCGGCGGCCGTGTCGGGGCCGTCCGTCCAGAGCGACTCGGGGTCGGCGGGGAGCAGGGCCGCCCAGGTGTCGGCGAGGACCGCCCGGTCCCGGTCGCGCAGCCAGTCGCGGGCGGCCTTGGCCTCGCCGGACTTGAGGCCGTACTCCTTGAGCGTCTCGGCGGGCAGCGGTGTGCCGTACCACTG
This sequence comes from Kitasatospora sp. NPDC093806, assembly GCF_040683335.1. NCBI lineage: Bacteria > Bacillati > Actinomycetota > Actinomycetes > Kitasatosporales > Streptomycetaceae > Kitasatospora > Kitasatospora sp. NPDC093806. The sequence goes on along the minus strand of NZ_JBFBDO010000006.1, from coordinate 111,227 downwards.
GGCGAGGGCGCTGGTGGGGCTGAGCAGCAGGGTCGCGCGGGTGGCGCCGATCCCGGTGCGCGCGCCGAAGTCGGCGGCGCGGTCGACGCGGTGGGAGATGGCCCCGCGCTCGGCGAGCAGGGTGGTGAAGCGGGCGACCCAGTCGGCGGTGAGGGTCTCCTCGGTGCCGCGCTCCTCGGCGGTGCCGAAGTGGGCGATCGGGCCGAACCGGCCGCTCGGGTCGTGGTCGACGGCGAGCCAGTGGGCCTTGTCGTCCTGGTGGCGGCGGCAGCCGAGGACGACCACCGTGCGGTCGCCGTGCCGCCAGACCTGGCCGGCCCGCTGCTCGTGCTTGCCGTCGCCGGCGGTCGGATCGGTGAGCGGCTCGGTGAGGGTGAGCTCGCGCAGGGTGGCGCCGCGGTCGGCCAGCGGTCCGGCGGTGAGCTCGGTGAGCAGCAGCGCGAGCGTGGCGCGCGTCTCGTCGGGGGTGAGCGGGGCGGCCGCCGTGTAGGCGATGGTGCCGAGCCGGCCGAGCAGGTGGAGCCAGCCGTGGTGGATGTCCTCGCCGTGCAGCGGGATGCGGGCCGGGTTCGTCCAACCCTCGCCGGTGGCCGTCGGGGGCTCGGCGAGGAGGGTGGTGACGGCCCGGAGGTTGTTGATCACCCGGTAGTGGGCGCCCCGCTGCCAGCCGCGTCCGAAGCCGCCGACGCCGGGCAGCGGGAGGCCGACGGCCTCGCCGAGGTTGTGGTCGGTGCCGTGCTCGGGGCGGTGGGCGTACTCCTCGGCGTCGCCGTTGGCGCCGCTGCGCTCGGCCTCGGGCTGCGGGAGGTAGCGGGCGACCCGGTCGAGCAGGCCGGCGGCGGTGCGGGCGAGGCCGGTGACGCCGGCGAGCAGTCGCCGGTCACCGATGCCGGGCAGGATCTCGGCGACGGCGTCGAGCGGGAGCTCCTCCTCGGCCTTGCCGCTGCTGACGACCGGTCGGCGAACGCCCTGGACGGTGATCCAGCGCTGCTCCGCGGCGGGGACGGGTTCGGCGTCGGCCGGCCAGGCGGCGTCGATCAGACGGCCGGCCTGGTCGCCGGTGACGGCGCGCAGCAGGTGCGAGCCGGCCTCGTCGCGGGGGCGCAGGCTGTGCCAGTGGGACAGCGGGGGCACCAGGGCGGTGCCGGCGGCGGTCGGGCCGCCGGGGCGGCAGGGCTGCACCTCGCTGGTGGCACCGGTCGGGTCGGTGCCGACGACGGTGGGGGAACCGGTAGTCGGGGCGCTGGTGGTCGGGGCGCCGGGGGTCGGGGCGCCGGGGGTCGGGGCGGTGGCCGCGTCGACGGGGGCGTCGATGGCCAGGGCGAGGCCGAGGCGCTCGCCGGGCAGCTCGACGAGCACCGGGTGGGCACCGCCGGGCAGGGCGAGCCGGCCGACCGGGATCGTCCGGCGCCGGCCGCCCGCCGCGCCGGACCGGGTGAGGACGAGCGTGGTGCCGTCGGCGGTGCCGGTGGTGACGCGGTCGCCGTCGATCCGGGCCCAGTTGCCGAGGACGGTGCCGTCGGTGCCGAGCGGGGTGTCCGCCAGGCCGGGCTGGAGCGGGAACAGCGCGGTGTGGGCGAGGTCGAGCCGGCCGGCGGCCGCGGAGGCGGCGATCCGGGGCGGTTCGGCGGTGCGGCCCAGGGTGCCGGTGGCGGGGTCGAGTTCGGTCAGCACGCCGCCGCCCCGGCCGTACCGGACGGTCCAGTGGCCGGTGCCGTCGCCGAGCACGCGGTGCTCCTCGGGCATCCGGGTGTCGCCGACGTGCAGCGGGCGCTCGCCGGTGCTGCGGCCGCCGCCGGGCAGCGGGAGGGACGGCTCGCCGGTCTCGTCGCCGCCGCCGTAGTAGCGGGCGATGGTCTCGCCGCCGAGCTGGAAGGTCTCGGCGGGCCGGCCGGACCAGTAGGCGTGCTGCCTGCCCTCGCGGAACCAGGCGACCAGCAGCTCGCCGTCGACGAAGCGGAACCGGGGGCGCTGCCAGCTCTCCAGCTTGTCGGGGACGCGCAGGGTGTGTTCGAGCACGATGCCCTCGGGGCCGGCGACGACGACCTGGTTGCCGAGGGCGAGGATCAGGTGCGGCCAGGCGTCCTGCAGCAGCAGTCCCTCGGGGAGGGAGTGGCCGGAGTCGACACCCGGGGCGGCCTTGCGCTCGACGCCGAGCCGGGCGAGCGCCTCTTCGAGGGCGGGCCAGCCGAGTTCGTCGAGGATGCCGCCGCGCAGGGTGCGGGCGAGCAGTCCGGCCACGTCGAGCTGGGCGATCCGCTCGGCGGCGGCCGGGTTCTCCTTCCGGATGCCGGTGCGGCTGCCGCTCAGCTCGCGCAGCAGGGCGTCGGCGCTCGCCAGACCGCGGGCGGCGACGAGCTCCTCGACGCGCGCGTCGGACCACTCGACGAACAGCTCGCGCAGCACCGGCAGGGCGGCCGGGCCCCGGCTCTCGGCGGCGTCCCAGACGGCCGGGACGGCGGCACGCAGCGCGGGCCGGAAGCGGGGGTCGGCCGCGAGGGCGGCCAGGGTGCGGCCGTCGGGGCCGGAGGCGGCGACCCAGTCCTTGAGGTCGAAGCCGTGGCCGGGGGCCGGGTCGGCGACCGGGACGCCTGCGGCGAGCAGCAGGTCCAGCAGGTCGAGCTGGGTGGCGCTGCGGCGGACTCCGGTGAGGAGGTCGACGGGGACGCCGTCGGTGCGCAGGCGCTCCGTCATCCGCGCGGCCAGGGCGGTGGTCTCGGCGCTGATGCCGTGGGTGCGCCAGCCGCGGCCGAGGTGGCCGGTCCAGCGCTGGAGCCAGTCGGCGGCCGAGACGGTGGTGGCGCCCTCGGTGTCGGCGGTGTCAGCGGTGGCGGTGGCGGTGGCGGTGGCCGGGTCGGTGAGCAGCCGCTCGGCGCCGCACTCGGCGAGCGCGGCGAGCCAGGCGGCGTCCTGCGCGTTGCGGTCGACACCGGTGCCGGCCGGGTCGGGCAGGATCTCCAGCAGCCGGGCGCGGACGGCCGCGTCCTGGCGGCCGAGCTCGATGACGGCGGTGTGCCAGGTCTTCCAGAAGGCACCGGGCGCCCGGTTGACGGCGGGTGAGGCGAGCAGCTCGGCGAGCAGCGCCCGCTCGTGCTCGTCGCGGTCCAGGCCGGCGGCCTTGAGCAGGGCGCGGGCGTCCTCCGCGACCCCGGCGTAGGGGGCCATCCCGGCGGCCGAGCGCTCGGTGCACAGCTGGCGGAACCGCTGCCAGGCGGTGAGCGGGTCGAGCCGGCCGCTCAGCTCCTTGACGTACTGGCGCAGGGCCTTGACGGTGAGTGCGCCGGCGAGGGCGAATTCGAGGAAGACGGCGCGCAGCCGCTCCTCGTCGACGGTGAGGTTGTGGGTGCGCTCGGCCTCGCGGGCCTTGCCGAAGTAGGTGCCGGCGTAGCTCTGGTTGCCCTGTTCGAGGAAGATCCGGCCGACCTGCTCGCAGTAGGTGGGCAGGAAGTGCGGGACGGCGCGGCCGAGGCGCCGGGCGAGCTCCTCGAAGCCGTCCTTGGCGTGGCCGGGCTTGGACTTGGCCTGGCGGGCGAGCCGCTCCATCTCCTTGACCAGGGCGAGCGCGTGGTGGCCGTTGGCCGGGTCGTTGACCAGCGCCCAGGCGGGGAAGCCGAGCGCCTCCTGGCGGACCTGGCCGACCTCGGCCGGCTCGTCGGCGGGGACGAGGCCGAGGAAGTCGACGGCGGCGTCCTCGGCGGGGCCGAGCGCGGCGGGCACCAGGCGGACGACGCGGCGCCCGTCGAGCGCCGGGTGGTGGTAGCCGCGGGCGGTGAGGACGTCGGCGGCGCTGTCGGGCCCGCCGGCGTCGGGCAGGGTGCCGGGCGGCAGGACCGCCCCGGCGTCCAGCAGGCGCTCGTGCAGCTCGTGCAGCTCGCGACTGCGCCGGTCCTGCTCGGGACGGTCGGCGTCCGGGACGGTGACGTCCTGCGCGGATCCGGTGGTGCTCATGCGGCTTCCTCCCCTTCGATCGTGCGGCCGGCGTACAGTGCGGCGGCCATCCGCATCCCCTCGGACCAGGCGACCGGTCCGACCTCGGCCAGCGGCAGGACCTTGCCGTCCGGTCCGGTCCAGCTGAGCGCGCCCGTCTCGCACTCGTCGTACTCGTAGTAGTCGCCCACCCAGACCCGGGCCTCCAGCGCGCGGCCGTCCTCGACGACGGGCAGGACGGCGTGCCCGCCGCGGACCCGGTAGCCGAGCCGGGCGCAGCGCCCGAGCAGGTCGCGCAGCGCGCCGTAGTGGCCGCCGGCGTAGGTGTCGACCTCGGTGCCGGTGACGGTGTCGGGCCGCGGCCAGACCTCCCGGTAGAGCTGCTGGACCTGCTGGGAGACGCCGAGTTCGACGGCGAACTCGCGCAACTCGTCGAGGTCGGCGAGCAGCACCGGGTGGGGTATCCGCAGCTCGCCGTCGGTGAGCCGGACGGTGTCCCCGTCGAGGTCGACCAGGCCGATCCCGCGCTCGGCGTCGGCGCCGCGCAGGAAGCCGGCGACGGCGCCGTCCGGCCCGGTGACCACCAGGTCGCGCAGGACCTCCTGCCAGGCCTCGTCGGCCCAGACGGCGGTGACGACCGCGGCGGGCACGGGCAGCGACCGGACCATCCACCGCTCGACGGTCTCCAGGCAGCCGCGCCGGTGCGCGGCCAGCCACTCGGTCAGCTGCCGGAGCCCGGCGACCACCGGATCGTCGTTCAGCTTCGGCGGGACGGCCTTCAGCAGACGGCCCGCCGCATTGCGGCAGACCACCTTGCCCTCTTCGTCGAAGGCGACTTGATAGCCACCCGCACCCGTTTCCACCCACGCCACGGCCGCTCTCCTCCCAGTTGGTCGGTCAGTGATGGGAGGAACGTAACGGGACACACTGACAACGCGATCGGCGGGGAGGGCTGTTGAGCGGTCTGGTCGTTCAAACCGCTCGAACGGGTGATCCATTACCCATCGGTACTACCCGCCGTTGACGGTCAGCCGGAGGATCCGGTCGTCACCGGGACGCGGATCGCCCCGGCCGTCGGTGTTGTCGGTGACGAGCAGCAGCGTGCCGTCCCGGTCGGCGGCCACCGCGCGCAGCCGGCCGTGCTCGCCGGAGAGGAACGCCTGCGGCGGAGCGGCGGCGTGGTCGCCGTCGAGCTGGACGCGCCAGAGCCGTTCGCCGCGCAGGGCGGCGATCCAGACGGCTCCGGCGGCGTACGCGATGCCGCTCGGGGAAGCGTCGGCGGTGTGCCCCTGGGCGACCGGGTCGGTGAACTCCGGGCGGCCGGCGGTGCCCTCGACGGTCGGCCAGCCGTAGTTGCCGCCCGGGGTGATCAGGTTCAGCTCGTCCCAGGTGTCCTGGCCGAACTCCGAGGCCCAGAGCCGCCCTTGGCCGTCCCAGGCCAGGCCCTGGACGTTGCGGTGGCCGAGCGACCAGACCGGCGAGCCGGGGAAGGGGTTGTCGGGGGCGGGGGCGCCGTCCCGGGTGAGGCGGAGGATCTTGCCGCCGAGGGAGTCCCGGTCCTGGGCGAGGGGCTTGTCGCTCGCGTCGCCGGTGCCGGCGTAGAGGTAGCCGTCGGGGCCGAACGCGATCCGGCCGCCGTTGTGCCGCCCGCCGTGCGGGATGCCGGTCAACAGCGCCTGGGGGTCGCCGAGTTGGGCGCCGGCGGGGCGGCCGGGGTCATAGGAGAGGCGGACGATGCGGTTGTCGGCGGCGGTGGAGAGGTAGGCGTGGACCAGGTGGTCGGTGGCGAACCCGGGTGAGAGGGCGAGGCCGAGCAGCCCGCCCTCGCCGCCGGAGACCACGCCGGGGACGACGCCGGCCACCGTCTTCGCCCCGTCCTTGGCGGAGACCCGCAGGATGCGGCCGCTGTCGCGCTCGGAGACGAGGAGGTCGCCGTCGGGCAGCACGGCCAGGCCCCAGGGGGAGGCCAGCCCGTCGGTGACGGTCGCCCGGACCGTCGGCACGGGGGCCTGGCCGGGGGCCTGCGCGGAGGTCGGGGCAGCGGTCGGGGCGGCCGGGGTGGAGGCGGGCGCGGCCGTCGGGGTCGGCGCGGTGGGCCGGGGCGGCGCGGACGAGGCGGATGTCGTGGCGGCGGGTGCGGACGGTCCGGCGGCGCGGTCGGGCGCGGCGGACGAGCAGCCGGCGACGGTGGCCGATCCGACGGCGAGGGCGACGGCGAGGGGGAACAGGGCGGCGGCGGAGCGACGGAGCATCGGTGACCCCTGCGGGAGCGGCGGCGGGTGCGGCGGCGGCGCGGGCGCCCGGCGGACGCCCACTCAGCAGAACACACCACCGGGCAGCGCGGACCGCAACCCGCCACGCCCGCCCGGCCGGTCGAGTGGTCCGGGCGGGCGCGGCGGCCAGCCGGTCGGGCGGGCGCGGCGGTCCGGGCACCTCGGCCCGTCCCGGGGCTCAGCCCTTCGCGGCCGCCGGCGTGCGGCTGCCCGCGCGGGGGACGATCACCGGCGCGCCGTCGCCGGGGGCGGCGAGCACGTCGCTGTCGATGTCGTACAGCGCCCGGACCAGCGGCGCGTCGACCACCTCGCGCGGTGCGCCGCAGGCGACCACCGAGCCGTCGCGCATCGCCACCACGAGGTCGGCGTAGCGGGCCGCCGCGGCGAGGTCGTGCAGCACCATGACGACGGTCCGGCCGCCGGCCGCGACCTCGCGGACCAGCTCCAGGACCTCGACCGCGTGGCCGAGGTCGAGGGCGCTGGTGGGTTCGTCGAGCAGCACGACGGGGGCGTCCTGGGCGAGCACCATGGCGAGCCAGCAGCGCTGCCGCTGGCCGCCGGAGAGCCGGTCGAGGCGCCGGTCGGCGAACTCCTCGACGCCGGTGGCCCGCAGCGCCTCGGCGGTGAGCCGCTCGTCGTCGGCGGACCACTGCCGGAACAGCCCCTGGTGGGGGTGGCGGCCGTAGCGGACCAGTCCGGCGACGGTGACCGCCTCCGGGGCCTGCGGGCTCTGCGGCAGCAGTGCCACCCGGTGGGCGGCCTGCCGGGGGCGCAGCCGCCAGATGTCCTCGCCGCCCACCAACACCCGTCCGGCGTCCGGCCGGTGCAGTCGGGCGACGGAGCGCAGCAGGGTCGACTTGCCGCAGCCGTTCGGGCCGACGATGGCCACCACCTGCCCGCCGGGCACGGTGAGGTCGACGCCGCTCAGCACCGGGCGTCCGGGGCCGTAACCGGCCGCGAGGCCCTCGACCGTCAGCTCCATGGCGGGTTCGTTCCTTCGGTTGGGGTGGTGGTGAGTGACGACCGACGGCTGACGGATGACAGCTGACGACTGACAGATGACAGCTGACGGATTTCAGATATCAGATATCAGATTCTGTCATCCGTCAGCTGTCAGTCGTCAGCCCGTCATCCGCCGGCGCCGGCTCACTTCGCGGCGAGCGCCTTGCCGATGTCGCCGATCACCACGTCGGCCGCGAGCGGACCGCCGCGGGTGGACCAGACCGAACCGTCCACGGTCACGGTGTGGTTGTTCTTCACGGCGCCCAGCTCCTGGTAGGCGGGCTTGGACTGGACGTCCTTCAGCGCGGCCTTGCCGTCGTCGGTGAGGGTCGACAGGAACAGCCAGTCGCCGTCGATCTCGTTGATCTTCTCCAGGCTCAGCGCCGGGGTGTGCGCGTTGCCGTCCTTGTCCTGCGCCTTCGGGCGGGTCAGCCCCATGTCGAGGGCGACGCCGCTGGCGAACTGCTTCTTCTCCATCCAGCTCGGCCCGGTCGGGTTCCAGCGGACGATGGAGACCGCGGCGCCCTTGTTGGCGCCCAGCTCGCCGCCGGCCTTGACGGCCTTGGCGTCGTAGTCGGCGATGACCTTGTTGGCCTGGTCCAGCTTGTTGACGGCGTTGCCGATGCCGCGGAAGGAGAGCTTCCAGTCGTCGGTGGGCGCCATGGTGACCAGGGTCGCCGGGGTGATCTCGCGCAGCTGCTTGAGCACCTGCTCGTCCTGCATGTCGCCGGCCAGGATCAGGTCGGGCTTGGCCGCGACCACCTTGTCCATGACGGGCTGCAGCAGGTTGCCGACCACCGGGATGCCCTGGACCTTGTCCTTCAGGTAGGCCGGCGGCTCGTTGAGGCCCTGCCCGTTGGTGATGCCGACCGGCTTGACGCCGAGGGCGAGCACCGCGTCGAGGTCCTCCTGGGTCAGGGTGACGACGCGCTTGGGCTCGGCGGGGATCTCGACGGCCTTGCCGGTGGCGTCCTTGACGGTCCGCTTGCCGCCGGCCGCGCCGCCGTCGGCCGCCGGGCTGCCGGCCGCGGAGGAGGCGCCGGCCTTGTCCGCCGAGCCCTTGTCGGAGGAGCCCGACGAGCCGCACCCGGTGAGCAGGAGCGCGGCCGCCCCGGTGGCGGCCAGCGCCTGGACCGCACGGCGGCGGGCGAGGTGGAGCGGGCTCTGGGCGGTCGACATGTATGCCTCCGGGCAAAGGTGTTGCTGACAGGTGGTGCAGACGCTGGGGCCGGATCCGGACGAACCGAACGATCCGGTCCAGCACCGGACGGATCCGGCACGCGGCCGGGCGGCCATCGGACCGCGATGACCATTAGGTTAGCCTTACCTTATGACATTGTCGCAAGTGGGTACCGCCGAGGCGGCCGACGCGGACCCCTCCGTCCCCGCCCCGCCCTCGGCCGGAGGCGACCGCCGCAGGACCTGGCCGGCCGTCGGCGGCATCCTCGCCGCCCTGCTCGCGCTCACGGCGCTCTCGCTGTCGGTCGGCGCCGGCGAGGTCGGCCCCGGCCGGGTGCTCGACTACCTGCTCGACACCGGCGGCGCCCGCTCCGACAGTCACCTCGCCCTGGTCGTCGGCGACCTGCGACTCCCCCGCACCCTGACCGCCCTGCTGGTCGGCGCCGCGCTCGGCGTGGCCGGCGCCCAACTGCAGGCCGTCACCCGCAACCCGCTCGCCGAGACCGGCCTGCTCGGCGTCAACGCCGGCGCCTCGCTCGGCGTCGTCCTCGGCATCGCCGTCCTCGGCGTCCAGACCTCGTACGCCTACCTGGCCCTCGCCTTCGGCGGCGCCGTCCTCGCCAGCGGACTGGTCCTGGCGATCGCCGGCAGCCGGGGCGGCGGCTCGCCCATGCGGCTGGTCCTCGGCGGCTCCGCGGTCGGCGCCACCTTCGGCGGACTCACCGGCGTGCTGATCGTCAACTCCCCCGAGGCGTACGACCGGTACCGGGTCTGGGTGCTCGGTTCGCTGGCCGGTGTGGAGGGCTGGACCACCCTGCGCCAGCTCGCCCCGGTGCTCGGCGTCGGCTTCGTCGTCGCCCTGCTCACCACCCGCCCGCTGTCCGCGCTCGCGCTCGGCGACGACCTCGCCCGCGGCCTCGGCCACCGCCCCGGTGCCACCCGCGCCGCCGTCGCCCTCGCCGTCACCCTGCTCACCGCCTCCGCCGTCGCCCTGGCCGGCCCGGTCTCCTTCCTCGGCCTGCTGGCCGGTTTCCTCGCCCGCGCCGCCGCCGGCCCCCGGGTCGGCCGGCTGACCGTGCTCGCCGGACTCGTCGGCGCGGCCGTGCTCACCGGCTCCGACGTGCTGGCCCGGGTGGTGGCCCGCCCGTTCGAGGCCCCGGTCTCGGTGATCGTCGCGCTGATCGGCGCCCCCACCCTGATCGCCATCGTCCGGTCCCGGAAGATGGCCGCGCTCGGCATGACCGACACCGCCCCCGCCGAGACCTCCGGCCGCGCCGACCGCAGCACCCAGGACGCGCCGCCCCGCCCCGACCTGGTGTTCCGGCGCGGCGCGCTGTCCGTGCTGCTCCCCCGCCGCTCCGCGCTGGCCGCGCTCGGACTGGCCGCCGTGCTGCTCGCCGCGGTCACCGTCTCCGCGCACGCCGGCCAGAGCGAACTCGACCTCGGCCGCACCTTCCAGGCCGTCTTCGGCTACGGCGACCGCCTCGACGTGTTGCTGGTGCAGAAGTTCCGGCTCGGCCGGATCGTCGCCGGACTCGCCGCCGGCGCGGCGCTCGGCCTGGCCGGCTGCCTCACCCAGACCCTGGCCCGCAACCGGCTCGCCACCCCGGAACTGCTCGGCGTCAACGACGGCGCCACCGCCGCCGTGCTGATCTCGGTCACCGCCTCCGGCGCGTTCGGCGCCTGGTGGGCCGGCCCGATCGGCGCGCTGGTCGCCGTCGCCGTGGTCACCCTCGTCTCCGGCGGGCTCGGCGCGCGCGGCTACCGGGTGCTGGTCGTCGGCCTCGCCATGTCGGCCCTCGCCTCCGCCGTGATCCAGGTGGCGCTGGCCCGCCGCTCGCTCAACTCCGCCTCCTCGCTGTACGTCTGGACCTCCGGCAGCCTCAACGGCCGGGACTACGAGGTCGCCACGCCGGTGCTGATCGGCCTCGCCGTGCTGGTGCCGCTCGCCCTGGTGGTGGCCCGCCGGCTCGCGGTGCTGCGCTTCGACGACAACGTCGCGTCCTCGCTCGGCGTCGACCCGGGCCGGGTCCGGCTCGCCTGCCTGCTGCTGGCCGTCGCGCTCGCCGGGCTCGCCGTCGGGATCTGCGGACCGGTCGGCTTCGTCGCGCTCGCCGCGCCGGTGATCGCCGGCCGGCTGGCCGGACCGGCGCGGGTACCAGTACTCGGCTCCGCCCTGGTCGGCGCGGTGCTGATCGTGCTGGCCGACACCCTGGGGCGGGTACTGATCGACGGCATCGAGATCCCGGTCGGCATCGTCACCACGGTGCTCGGCGGCCCCTTCCTGCTCTGGGTGTTGCTCGGCCGCAAGGGCAACCCGGCCTAGTCCGTTGAGGAGTTATCGCAGTGCAGAGTGAACAGACCACCCCCGAGGACGAGTTCTGGGCCCGGGTGGCCACCGAGGGCGCGCCGCTGGTCGACCCCGACCCGGACGACCCGGCGTACCGGCTGGTCACCTTCGTCCTCCGCGACGGGACGGCGGGTGACGCGACGGCGGGTGACGCGGTTGCGGACGAGGCGGGGCCGTACGACGGTGTGCTCGCGCTCGTCCACACCGTCACCGACAAGGACCGGCACGCCGGCGACCTCACCCCGCACCTGATGGAGCGCCGCCCCGGCGGCTGGTCCCGCACCTACCGGCTGCGCGCCGACCACCGGGCCTCCTACCAGCTGTACCCGGTGCGCGGCGCCGTCCCCGGCACGGCCCGGGCCGACTGGCTGCGGGTCCTGGACGGCGCCCGTCCCGACCCGCTCGACCACGGCACGGCCGCCGGCCCGCGGCTGCCCGCCCGCGACGGCCGCCACCCCTCCTCGGTGCTCGCGCTGCCCGACGCGCCCGCCCAGCCGCACGCGGGGCGGCGTCCGGACGTGCCGCGCGGCCGGACCGTCCCCGCCGAGGTGGCCGGACGGCGGGTCGACGTGCACCTGCCCGCCGGGCACCGCGCCGACGACGGCCCGTACCCGGTGCTGGTCCTGCTGGACGGCGAGATGTGGGGCGAGGTGCTGTCGGTCGGCGACACCCTGGACAACCTGACGGCCGAAGGCCTGATCCCGCCGACCGTCGCCCTGCTCGTCCACACCATGGGCCCCGGCCGGCCGGACGACCTCAGCTGCAACCCGGACTTCGTCGACCTGCTCGCCGACCGGGTGCTGCCGTGGGCGTCCGCCCGGTTCCGGACCACCGCCGACCCGGCCCGCACCGTGATCGCGGGCCAGAGCGCGGGCGGCCTGACCGCCGCCTTCGCCGCCTTCCGGCGACCCGCGCGGTTCGGCAACGCGCTCTCCCAGTCCGGCTCCTTCTGGTGGCCGGACGGCACCGAGTTCGACGCGGGCAGCGAGTGGCTGACCCGCCAGTTCGCGGGCCAGGAGCGGCGGACGGCCCGGTTCTACGTCGAGGTCGGACTGCAGGAGTGGATGCTGCTCCCGCAGAACCGGCACCTGCGGGACGTGCTCACCGCGCGCGGCTACGACCTCGCATACCGGGAGTTCAACGGCGGCCACGACTACGCCTGCTGGCGGGGCGGCCTCGCCGACGGCCTGGTCCACCTGCTGGGCGGGACCACCGGCTGAAACGCGCGCGTCCCCGTACGACACCGGCCGAGTCGGGCGGGCCGTACGGGGACGCGGGCGCGCGGGGGCCTGCGCCGGGTAGGCGTGGTGACGCGGGCTCGGTGCGCGGACTACGCGGCGGGCGCGGGCCGCTCCGGCGCCGCCGCCTCGCGCAGGGCCCACCAGACGGAGGCGAGCAGCAGGACGCCCGGCACGATGCCCGCGACCGCCGCGATCGCCGCACGGGGCGCGTCGGCGAAGGCCAGGGCCAAACCGACGGCCCCGCAGACGGACATCGCCGCCGCGAGCCGGTTGACCGAGGGCATCCGCCAGACCGCGGCGAGACCGAAGAAGTGGACTCCGACCACCAGGGCGATCCAGCCGACCGCCGCCTGCGGCGTGTGCAGCACATGACTGAGGACGAACAGGCCCGCCACGCCGGCCGCCACCTCGGCGACCACCACGAGCCGGTAGCCCCGGCCGAAGACGCTCGGCCGCGCCGTCGCGGTGGCGGCGGCCTGAGCCGTACGGCTGCGCCGCAGCATGGTGAACAGCCGGAGGAACGCGAGGATCGCGAGGACCCGCAACGGAATTCCGACGGCCGTGGGAAGGGCGGCGGCGTTCACCATGATGAAGGCGAGTCCGAATATGGCGCCGATGAGCCGGGCGGTCTGGTTCGATGTCACGGCGCACAGTCTGGCCGATGTGGATCACCCCGCAAAACCGTGTTCCGCAGGTCCCGACCCCACGCCGTCTGACGGTGCGTCACTCCAGGCCTCCGGGGCGCGAATGCGTGTTGAATCAAAGGTTCGTGAGCGATCGTCCGCTAGTGTGCGTCGACGAAGTGACCGGTGGCGTCATCGACGACGGAAGGACTCACTCATGACCGAGAACTACACGGACCGGCCGACATCGGAATCCGTGCGCATCATCGACTACGAGGAGGCGCGGGTCGTGCCCGGGATCGTTCCGGAGACCTTCATCCTCGTCGTCCGCGGGACCCTGCCGTACCTGAACATGACGGTCCGGCTGTCGCCCCTGGTGTACATCCGGCGGCCGGAGTACTGGGGCATCGAGGTGATCGGCTCGCTGCACGGCCTGGGGCTCACCGCCACCGCCCCGTACACCGTCTCCCTCCCGCTGGACGGCGTCCTGGGGACCAGGGGCATCGAGGTGATCGGGGCGAACCGGACCGAGCAGATCGCCGTGCCGTAGGTCCGATCGGACCTGATCGAACCGGTCGACCCTGATCGGCCCCGGTCGGCCCGGTCGCCGGCCGTGGGTGCCGCGGCGATGGCGGGCCGTTGCGGGAAAGCCCGGCGGGGCGGCCGGAGAGTCAGTAAGGTGTCACATGTGACGCATCCATCTCCGGTCGGCGGTCCCGGGTGATCCGCCCGTTCCAGCCCGCCACCGACTACCCCGCACTGGCGGACCTGCTGTCCGCCGACGCGCCCACGGCCGTCACGGCCGACGAACTCCGCGCCCGGGACGCCGAGTTGCCGCCCCAGGACGGGCTCTCCACCGACCACCGCGGCCTGCTGACCGGTCACGGCCGGATCCGGCTGGTCCAGCCGGGGTGCGGCGGGGACCTCCTCGCCTTCGCCACCGCCTGGCGGGCGCCCTGGACGCCGCCCGGCGACATCGCCTCACTCGCCGTCAGCGCGCCGGGGCGGGCACCGGCCTGGCTGCTCCCGCTCTACGACGGGCTGGAGCGCTGGGCGCGCGAGGCGGGGGCCAGCCGACTGCTCGGCGAACTCGCCGACGGGTCCGGCGAGGCACCCGGCGAGCCCGACAACCACCCGCTCCTCGCCGGTCTGCTGCTCGGTCGCGGCTACCGGGTGGACGCCCACCTCCGCACGGCGACGGCCGCGCTGGACGGGCCGCTCCCGACCCCGCAGCCGCCGCCCGGCGTCCGGTTCGGCAGCCTCGCGACCACCCTCGTCCCCGGGCCGGAGCAACAGCTCCACCAGCTCTACCGCGAGACGCTCCGCGACAACCCCGGCTTCGCCGACACCCTCCCGGGCTTCGACCGCTGGCGGGCCGAGGCGCTGGACGGCGCGGGCGGCCGGCCCGACTGGGTGTTCACCGCCGAGTGCGCGGACCGCATCGTCGGCGTGACCGCCGTCCGCGCCACCCCCGACCCGGCCGCCTGCCACGTCGACTACACCGGGGTGCTGCGGTCGTGGCGCGGCCGCGGACTGGCCCGGGCGCTCAAGCTGCACGCCGCCCACCACCTGGCGGGCCACGGCGTGCTGACCGCGCACACCGAGGTCGAGGCGGGCAACGTCCCGATGGTGGCGGTCAATTCGGCCCTCGGGTACCGGTGGGGGCCGGGCCACCGGCGCCTGGTGAAGGAGCTCTGAGCTCCGCCCCCCGGGACCTCTGCCGGCGGGGCCTCGGCTGCCGAGACCGCCGTCTCCGAGACCTCAGCCTCCGGAACGGCGAGTGGACGGCACCCTGTGCGGGGTGCCGTCCACTCGCCGTCCCGGAACCGTCGGGAACCGTCCGGGCTCGTCAGTCCATCGGCGGCGGGCCCGGGGCCTCCTTCGGCAGGCGGGCCGCGACCAGCGCGCCGAGGGCGACCGCCCCCGCCGTGGCCAACAGGGCGACCCGGTACGGGCCGGGCTCGGCGCCGTGGGTGCCGTCCTCGGCGAGCGCGCCGATCAGAGCCGCGGCGCCGGCGATGCCGAGCGCGCCGCCGAGCGTGCGCACGATGGTGAACAGGCCCATCGCCCGGCCCATCGCGGGCGGCGGGACGTCCGCGAACCCGGCGATCTGCACGGTCAGCACGGCGGTGCCGAGGATCAGGCCCACCCCGAACATCAGCGCCCGGACCGCCCAGGCGTTCTCACCGACACCGGGCACCGCGAGGAGGGCCAGCACCACGGCCGCGAGCAGCAGGGCCGGCAGCGCCAGCCGGCGCGGGCCGAGCCTGGGCAGCAGCCGGTCCACCAGCTGCGAGGCGGCCATCAGGCCGACCGCCTCCGGGAAGACGCTCAGGCCCGCGTCCAGCGCCGAGGCGCCGAGCGCCGCCTGGTAGAGCAGCGGGAAGGCGAACAGCGCGCCCATCAGCCCGGCGGCGGTCAGCAGGGCCAGCCAGCTCGCCGCCCCGAAGGTCCGGTCGGCGAGCAGCCGCAGGTCCACCAGTGGTTCGGCGGTGCGCAGCTGGTGCCGGACGGCCAGGCCGAGCAGCAGCACGCCGAGCACCCCGCCGACCGTCACCGCCGGGGACGTCCAGCCGTGGGCGGGGCCGAAGCCCAGCGCGTAGGTGAGCAGGCCGAGGCCGGGGGTGGCGAGCAGGAAGCCGGTGGTGTCGAAGCGGCCGGCGGGCGGCTCCGACCGGTCGCGCAGGCCGAACAGACCGATGAGCACGGCCGCCACGCCGATCGGCACGTTGACCAGGAACAGCCAGTGCCAGGAGAGGTGTTCGGTGAGGAAGCCGCCGAGCGGCGGGCCGAGGGCGGGCATCAGCGCGGTCGGCACGATCAGCACCTTGCCGAGCCCGGCGCGCTCGTGCGGCTCGAAGGCGCGGAAGAGCAGGGTCATGCCGACCGGGGTGAGCAGGCCGCCGGCCACGCCCTGCACCGCGCGGGCGGCGGTGAGCGCGGCGAGGTCGGGCGCGGCCGCGCACAGGGCGCTGGCCAGGGTGAAGATCGCGAGCGAGGCGAGGAAGACCCGGCGCACCCCGAACCGGTCGCCGAGCCAGCCGGCGACCGGGAGGCCGACGGCGAGGCCGACCAGGAAGGCGGTCTCCACCGCGTTGGCGGCGGAGACCGGACGGCCGAAGTCCCCGGCGATGGTGAACAGGGCCGGGTTGACGATGGTCGAGTCCAGGCCGTTCATGCACATCGCGGCCGTGTAGACGAGGACCACCGCGACGCGCCCCGCGAACAGGGGGCGCGTCGGGGCTTCGGGCCCGGGGGCAGCGGCCGGAGTGCTGTCCGCGGTGTCTGGCTGGGTCATCGGGCCGGGGCCGCCAGATCGGTCCAGTGCGCGGTGATCCAGTCGAGGGCCTCGGCGCGCTCACACGGTCCGTGGGCGACGGTCCAACCGGCCGGGACGGCGGCGAAGGCGGGCCAGAGCGAGTGCTGGCCCTGGTCGTTGACGAGCGCGAGGAACTCGCCGTCGCCGTCGAAGGGGTTGGCGGGGGCGTCACTCATGGGGTGGGTTCTCCAGACGGTCTGGTTGGTCGGTCGGTCGGCTGGGGGCGGTCGGCGGACGAATGACAGTCGACGGACAACAGCTGACAAATGACAGATGACGTTTTCTGTCATCGCATATCTGTCAGCTGTTATCTGTCATCCGTCAACTGTCATTTGTCAGCTGTCAGTCGTCACGCGTCGGCACCGGCACCGGCACCGGCTCCACCGGCACCGGCGTCGAGCCGGGCGAGGTGCTCGGCGACCACGCCCGCGATGTGTGCGATCGGCTCGGGCAGGGTCATGTCCTTGTGGGAGCAGGCGACGTCGGTGTTGTCGATCCGCCCGGCCACGTACGGGGTCCAGAGCTCGGGCACCAGGGTCTCGTCGATGGTGTCGACGACGGCGCGGAAGAACAGGACGTCGCCCTCGAAGCGGCGGTGGTCGTACCCGCGCACCAGGTGGTTGGTGTTGAGGTAGATCCGGTTGAGCGCCTCGACGGTCCCGCCGTCCAGGCCCGCCAGCGGGCTGCCCTCGCGCCGCAGCAGCTCGGTGACGTGGCCGAGTTCGAGCGGCCGGCCGTCGAGGTCGGCCGGCCCGTAGCCGCCCATGGTGAGCAGCGCTTCGAGGGCCTCGGCCTGGTCGGGCACCGGCAGGTCGCGGAAGCCCTCGGCCGGGTAGGCGTCGAGGACGGCCAGCAGCTCGACGGGGCAGCCGAGTTCCTGCAGCCGGATGGCCATGGCGTGGGCGATGATGCCGCCGGTGGACCAGCCGAGCAGCCGGTACGGGCCCTCAGGCTGGACCTCGCGGAGCCGGTCGACGTAGTGCGCGGCCAGTTCCTCCAGCGTCGCGGGCAGCGGCTCGCCCGCGGTGGCGGCGCCGACGCCCTGCGCCTGGAGGCCGTAGATGGGCACGTCGGCCGGGAGGTTGCGGATCAGCCCGGTGTAGCACCAGCTGAGGCCGCCGGCCGGGTGGACGGCGAACAGCGGGTTGCGCCGGCCGGGCGCGGTGGGCCGCAGCGGCAGCAGGACGTCGAGGGCGTCGGCGTCCCTCGCCCCGGCGGACAGCGCGGTGTCGAGCGCGGCGACGGTGGGCGCCTGGAACAGCGTGCCGATGCCGACCTCCAGACCGAGCACGGCGCGGATCCGGCCGGCGAGCCGGACGACCAGCAGGGAGTGCCCGCCGAGCGCGAAGAAGTCGTCGTCGACGCCGACCGCCGGCACGCCGAGCACCTCGGCGAAGAGTTCGCAGAGCTGCTGTTCGCGCGGGTTGCGCGGGGGCCGGCCGGCGCCGGCCGCGGGCGCCTCGGGGGCGGGCAGCACGCGGCGGTCGAGCTTGCCGTTGGCGGTCAGCGGCAGCCGGTCCAGCAGCACGACGGCGGACGGGACCATGTGCACGGGCAGGTCGGCGGCGGTGTGGGCGCGCAGTTCGTCGGCGGTGACCGGCTGGACGGCGGGACCGTCCGGGGCCGCCGGGGCGAGGACGGCGTAGCCGACCAGGCGCTTGTCGCCGGGCACGTCCTCGCGGACGATCACCGCGGCGTCGGCGACCGCCGGGTGGGCGGCCAGCACGGCCTCGATCTCGCCGAGTTCGATCCGGAAGCCGCGGATCTTGACCTGCTGGTCGGCCCGGCCGAAGTACTCCAGGACACCGTCGGCGCGGCGGCGGGCGAGGTCCCCCGAGCGGTACATCCGGCTGCCGCGCTCGCCGAACAGTTCGGCGTACGGGTCGGCGACGAAGCGTTCGGCGCTGAGCGCGGGCCGGCCGAGGTAGCCGCGGGCGAGCCCGGCACCGGCCACGTACATCTCGCCGGTGACGCCGGGCGGGACGGGCTGGAGGTGCTGATCCAGGACGTAGACGCGCAGGTCGGGGATGTTGACGCCGATGGTGCTGCTGCTCCCGGCGGCCGCACTCGCCCGGTCCAGGGCGATGTGGGAGACGTGCACGGTGGTCTCGGTGATGCCGTACATGTTGACCAGGGTGGGCGCGTCGTCGGCGTGCCGCTCGTACCAGTCGTCGAGCCGGCCGAGTTCGAGCGCCTCGCCGCCGAACACCACGTAGCGCAGGGCGAGTTCGCTGCCGGGGCGTTCCCGGTCGGCGGCGCTGAGCTGGTAGAAGGCGGACGGCGTCTGGTTGAGGACGGTGACCCGTTCGCGGGCGAGCAGGTCGAGGAAGGCCGCCGGGTCGCGGCTGACCAGGTGCGGGACGACGACGAGCCGTCCGCCGTGCAGCAGCGCGCCCCACAGCTCCCAGACCGAGAAGTCGAAGGCGTAGGAGTGGAAGAGCGTCCAGACGTCCCGGTGGTCGAAGCCGAACCAGTGGTCGGTGGCGGAGAACAGCCGGACCACGTTGTGGTGGGTGACGGGCACGCCCTTGGGGCGGCCGGTGGAGCCGGAGGTGTAGATGACGTAGGCGGTGTCGTCGGCCCGCAGCGGCCGGGTGCGCTCGTGCTGGGCCAGCGGGACGGCCGGGAAGGCGTCCGCCTCGCCGCCGTCGACCAGGATCTGCGGCACCTGGTGGGCGGGGAGCCGGGGCGCGGTGGCGGCGTCGGTGAGCAGTGCGGCGGGGGCGGCGTCGGCGAGCATGTAGGCGAGCCGGTCGGCCGGGTACTCGGGGTCGAGCGGCAGGTACGCGGCGCCGGACTTGGCGACCGCGAGCAGGGCCGTGACCAGTTCGAGCGAGCGCGGCAGGGCCAGGGCGACGATGGTGCCGGGGCCGATGCCCCGGTCGGCCAGCAGCCGGGCCAGGCGGTCGGCGCGGGCGGCGAGTTCGGTGTAGTCGAGCGAGTCCTCGCCGTAACTGGCGGCGACGGCCCCGGGGTTGGCGAGGGCGGCGGCTTCGAAGAGCTCGGGCAGGGTGGCGCCGGGCGTCGAGGTGACCGGTGTGCCGTTCCACTCGACCAGGGCGCGGTGGCGCTCCTCGGCGCTGATCAGCGGGAGGCGGCCGATGGTGGTGTCGGGCGCGGTGGCGGCGGCGGTCAGCAGCCGGGCCAGTCGCTCGGCGAGCGCGTGGACGGTGGCCGGGTCGAAGAGGTCGGTGCGGTACTCCAGGAAGCCGGCGATGCCGCCCTCGCGCAGTTCGCCCGCGTTGAGGGTGAGGTCGAACTTGGCGGTGCCGGACGGGACGGCGGCGATGGTGGCGGTGAGGCCGCCGCCGAGCTCGAACTCCCGGTCGGGGACGGACTGCCAGGCGAGCATGACCTGGAACAGCGGGTGCCGGGCGAGCGAGCGCGGCGGGTTGAGTTCCTCGACGAGGCGGTCGAACGGCAGGTCGGCGTGGTCGTGGGCGGCGAGGACGGTGCCGCGGACCCGGCCGAGCAGTTCGCGGAAGGTCGGGTCGCCGGAGGTGTCGGTGCGCAGGACCACGGAGTTGACGAAGTAGCCGACCAGGGCGGCGGTTTCGTCGGAGTCGCGGCCGGCCACCGGGGTGCCGACCGGGATGTCGGTGCCGCAGCCGTGCCGGGTGAGCAGGGCGGCGAGTCCGGCCTGGACGGCGGTGAAGACGCTGGTCCCGGTGGCGCGGGCGAGCGCGGCCAGGGCGGCGTGGGCGTCGGCGTCGAGGCGGAACGGCACGGTCGCGCCGTGGTGGGCGGCGACGGCCGGGCGGGGGCGGTCGGTGGGCAGGTCCAGCTGGTCGGGCAGGCCGGCCAGGGTCTTGCGCCAGTGGTCGAGCTGGCGGACGGCCAGCGGGCTGGGCGCGTCGGCCGGGCCGAGGAGCCGGCGCTGCCAGTCCACGTGGTCGGCGAACTGGACGTCGAGCGGAGCGAGTTCGGGGGCCCGGCCGGCGAGGCGGGCGGCGTGGGCGGCGGCCAGGTCGCGGGCGAGCGGGGTGGTGGAGGCGCCGTCGCCGGCGATGTGGTGGAGCAGCAGCAGGAGGGTGTGGGTGCCGTCCTGGTTGGCGAACAGGCTGGCGCGCAGCGGGGGTTCGGCGCTCAGGTCGAAGGCGTACCGGACGGCGTCGGCCAACGGGCCGGTGCCGGTGTGCAGTTCGACCGGGGCGGGCGGGAGGATCCGCTGGTAGGGCTCGCCGTCGGCGGACTCGCCGTAGACGGTGCGCAGGGTCTCGTGCCGGGCCGCGAGGTCGCCGACGGCGAGCGCGAGGGCGTCGCGGTCGAGCGGGCCGGTGAGGGTGAGGGCGAGCGGGATGTTGTAGGTGGGGCTGGGGCCTTCGAGCCGGTAGTGGAACCAGAGGCCGCGCTGGGCCGGGGAGAGCGGCAGCCGTTCGGCGCGCTCGACCGGGACGAGGGCGGGGCGCGGTTCGGGGGCGGAGCGTTCGCGCAGCAGGGCGGCGAGGCCGGCCGGGGTGGGGTTGCGGAAGACGTCGGCGAATCCGACGGCCGTGCCGAGGGTCTCGCGCAGTCGGGCGGCGAGTCGGCCGGCGAGCAGCGAGTGGCCGCCGAGGTCGAAGAAGTCGGCGTCGCGGGGCGGCAGTTCGGCGCGGTCGAGGAGGGCGGCGAACAGCCCGCAGATGATCTCCTCCTGCGGGGTGGCGGGCGCCGCGCCACCGGCCGGGGCGGTGTCCTCGGGTTCGGGCAGGGCGCGGTGGTCGAGCTTGTCGTTGCCGGTGCGCGGAAGTTCGTCGAGGACGAGGACGGCGGCGGGCACCATGTGCTCGGGCAGCCGCTCGGCGAGCGCGGCGCGCAGGGCGGCCGGGTCGGGGGTGGCGCCGGGGGCGGGGACGGCGTAGCCGAGCAGGCGCTTGCCGTGCGGGCCGGGGCGGGCGATGACCACGGCCTGCGCGACGCCGGGCAGGCCGCCGAGGACGGTGGCGATCTCGCCGGGTTCGATCCGGAAGCCGCGGATCTTCACCTGGTCGTCGGCGCGGCCGAGGAACTCCAGGGTGCCGTCGGGGCGGCGGCGGGCGAGGTCGCCGGTGCGGTACATCCGGTCGCCGGGCGGGCCGTACGGGTCGGCGAGGAAGCGTTCGGCGGTGAGGTCGGGGCGGCCGAGGTAGCCGCGGGCCAGGCAGGCGCCGGCGACGTACAGTTCGCCGGTCGCGCCGTCAGGGGCGGGGCGCAGCGAGCCGTCGAGGACGTAGGCGCGCGAGCCCCGGACGACGCGGCCGACGGGGGTGCCGTCCGGGCCGGGGGTCCAGGAGTAGGCGTCGACGGTGGTCTCGGTGGGGCCGTAGAGGTTGACCGGGGCGAGGCCGTCGACGGTGGTGAGGCGGTGCCAGAGCGGGTCGGGGGTGGCCTCGCCGCCGACGGCGACGACGGCGGGGTGGTGCCGGCTCGCGCCGTCCGCGGTCGTCTCGTCCAGCAGGCCTTCGGCGAGCAGGACTTCGAGGTAGGAGGGGGTGACGTCGAGGTAGTCGATCCGCTCGTGGTGGACGTGCGCGGTGAGCGCGGCCGGGTCGCGGTAGGTCTCGTCGTCGAGCAGGTGGAGTTCGTGGCCGTGGAGCATCCACAGGACCGGGTCCCAGGAGGCGTCGAAGGCGAAGGAGGCGCTGTGCGCGACGCGCAGGCGGGTGCGGCCGGTGCGGGCGACGGCGGGGGCGATGTGGTCCTCGCCGTGGCCGGCGTGCAGGTTGGCGAGCGAGGCGTGGGTGACGACGACGCCCTTGGGGCGGCCGGTGGAGCCGGAGGTGTGCAGCAGGTAGGCGGTCTGCGCGGGGTCGGGCTCGGGCAGCGCGGTGACCGGGAGCGCGTCGAGTCCGGCGCGCACGGCGGGGTCGTCGAGGACGACGGCGGGGCGGCCCTCGGTGCCGGGGAGCACCGGGAGCGCGGCGAGGGCGGCGGCGGTGCCGACGGCGCAGACCGGGCGGGCGTCGTCGAGGATGTCGGCGATCCGCTGCCGGGGGTGGGCGAGGTCGAGGGAGAGGCAGACGCCGCCGGCCCGGAGCACGGCGAGCATGGCGACCAGGGTGTCGGTGCCGCGCGTTAGGGCGAGGGCGACCGGGGTCTCGGCGCGGACGCCGAGGGCGGTGAGGCGGTGTGCGAGGCGGGTGGCGGCGGCGTCCAGTTCGGCGAAGGTGAGGGCGGCGGCGCCGCTGCGGACGGCGACCGCGTCCGGGGTGCGGGCGGCCTGGTCGGCGAGCAGGCCGGGCAGGGTGCGGGTGGCGGCGGGCTCGGTGCGGCCGGCGGTGGCGCGGCGCAGGGCGTCCTCGTCGAGCAGGTCGATCCGGGCGATCGGGGTGTGCGGCTCGTTGAGGAGCAGGTCGGCGAGGCCGTCGAGGTAGCGGAGCAGTCCGTCGCGGTGGGCGGCGAGGGCGTCGGCGCCGTAGCGGTCGGGGTGGGCTTCGAGGCCGATCCGCAGGGCGCCGTCGGGGCCGGGCGAGACGGCGAGGGCGAGGTCGTCGACGGGTCCGGCGGCCAGGTTGCGGACGGTGCCGGGCAGGCCGGCCAGGTCGAGGTCGCGTTCGAAGGCCTTGATGTTGACCATCGGGCCGAACAGGGCGCGGCGGGTGCCGGTGAGGGCGAGGTCGCGGCGCAGTTCCTCCAGCGGGTAGCGCTGGTGGCGGCGGACCTCGCGGACCTCCAGGACGACGCGGCGCAGCAGTTCGGCGGCGGTGTCGTGCGGGCGGACGGCGAGGCGCAGCGGGAGGACGTTGGCGGTGGCGACCGGGGTGCGCAGGGCGGCGGGGCCGCGGCGGTTGGCGAGCGGCAGGCCGAGGACGACGTCCTCGGTGCCGGCCAGCCGGTGCAGGTAGCCGGCGGTGGCGGCGAGGACCAGTTCGGCCCAGGTGGCGCGGGCGGCCCGGGCGGCGCCCTCCAGGCGGGCGAGGGTGCCGGTGGGCAGTTCGGCGGTCTGCCGGGGCAGGCCGGCGGGGCCCGCCGGGGTGCCGCCGGGGAGGGTGGCGGGGGCGTCGGCGCCGGTCAGCCGGGCGCGCCAGAACTCGCGGTCGGCGCGGTGGTCCTCGCCCTGGCGGTAGGCGGCCTCCTCGGCGGCGACCTCGGCGGGGGTGGCGAAGGTGCGCTCGGTGGGGCGGGTGCCGGTGGCGTGCGCGGTGTAGAGCTCGGCGACCCGGCCGGCGAGCAGGGTGAGCGCGTAGGCGTCGACGGCGAGGTGGTGGACGCGCTGGTACCAGCGGTGGCGGTCGTCGGCGAGGCGGATGAGGGCCTGGGTGAACAGCGGGCCCTCGGCGAGGTCGACGGGACGGGCCAGGTCGGCGCGCATCCAGGCCTCGGCGGCGGCCTCGGGGTCGGCGTCGGCGCGCAGGTCGAGGCGGTGCAGCGGCCAGGGGCGGCCGGGGGTGAGGCGCTGGCGGGGGGCGGCGGTCTCGGCCTCGGTGACGCTCTCGGTGTCTTCGGCGACCACGACGGCGTGCAGCGCGTCGGCCTCGCCGACGGCCTGGCGCAGGGCGCCCTCGAAGAGGTCGGCGTCGAGCGGGCCGGTGATGTCGACGGCGTCGCCGGTGTTGTAGACCGGGCTGTCGGGGTCGAGCGCCTGGGCGTACCAGATCGCCGCCTGGGTGGCGAGCAGTGGTACGTCGGCGGCGGCGGGGACGGCGACGGGGTCGGACGCGGCCTGGTGGCGACGCATGGTTCTGAGAGCTCCTCGGGTCCGGCGAACGGAACGTCTACTTAGGTTAGCCTAAGCTATCTGCATATCGTCTGGTCAACAGCCTGCCGGGAGGCAGGCCCTGACGCCCCCGGAGGCGCCGATGTCCCCCCTGAACGCGACCGAGCCGGCAGCGGCGGCGGAACTGAAGGCCGCGATCCGCGAACGGGTGCTCGCCCACCGGGACGAGCTGCTCGCGCTCAGCCACCGCATCCACGCCCACCCCGAGACCGCCTTCGAGGAGCACCGGGCCGCCGAGTGGTGCGCCGAACTGCTGCGCGACCACGGCTACTCCGTAACCGGCGGGGCGCACGGCCTGCCCACCGCGTTCAGCGCGAGCATCGGCCACGGACCGGTCACCGTCGCCGTGGTCTGCGAGTACGACGCGCTGCCCGGCCTCGGCCACGCCTGCGGCCACAATCTCATCGCCGCCGCCGGCCTCGGCGCCGCGCTCGGACTCGCCCCGCACGCCGACCGGCTCGGGCTCACCGTGCGGGTGATCGGCGCCCCCGCCGAGGAACGCGGCGCGGGCAAGGCGCTGCTGCTGGACGCGGGCGCGTTCGACGGGGTCGACGCCGCGATGATGGTCCACCCCTGCCCGGTGGAGGTCGCCGACTTCCACTCCTTCGCGCTCGGCACCCTCTCCGTCCGCTACACCGGCCGCGCCGCCCACCCCAGCCTCAACCCGCACGAGGGGCGCAACGCCGCCGACGCGCTCACCGTCGCGCAGGTCGCGCTCGGGCTGCTGCGCCAGCAACTGCCGCCGCACTGGCGGGTGCACGGCATCACCACGGCGGCCGGGACGGCGCCCAACCTGATACCCGACAGCGCCACCGCCGAGTACGAGATCCGGACCTCGGCGGCCGAGGACCTGGCGGCGCTGCGCGCCCGGGTCGAGGACTGCTTCCGGGCCGGGGCTCTGGCCACCGGGTGCGAGGTCGAGCTGACCCGCCCCGAGCCGGACTACCTGGACTTCCGCAGCGACGCCGGACTGCTCGCGCTCTGGCGGGCCAACGCGGCGGCGGTGGGTCGTCCCGAGCCGGTCGAGAGCGGACCGTTCGCCTGCACCGACATGGGCAACGTCTCGCACGCGCTGCCGGCCATCCACCCGGTGCTGGACATCACCGGCGGCGCCTGCGGCCCGCACGAGGCCGCGTTCGCCGAGGCCGCCGTCTCGACGGAGGCCGACCGCGCCGTACTGGACGGCGCGGTCGCGATGGCCTGGACGGCGGCGGACTTCGCGGCGGCGAAGGGGTGACGGGCGACGGATGACGGCTGGCGGATGACAACTGACAATCGACGGATGACAGCTGACAGATATTGAAATCTGTCAGCCGTCATCTGTTATCCGTCAGCTGTCATTCGTCAGCCGCCCCCGTCAGCCGCGCGTCGGCGCCAGGTGCACCGGCCCCGGCTCGGGCAGCAGCTCCCCGAACACCGCCGGCGCCGCCCGCAGGGCGGTCACCCCGGCGTCGCGGACCAGGTCCCCCACCTCGCCCGGGCGGTCCGGATCGGCCAGCACCAGCGCCGCCCCGGTCCGCAGCGGCCAGAGGAACTCCCACAGCGGCAGCCCCAGTTGGAGCACCCGGTCGCCCGGGCCCAGCCGGTACGCGGCCTGCAGCTCGCGCACCCGGCGGTCCACCTCGGCGTGCGAGGTGGACACCCCGGCCGGCCGACCGCCCGGCCCGTACACCCGGCAGAGCGGGTGCTGCGGGGTGAGCGCGCGCGGCGGGTCGGTGGCCACCCGGTCGGCCAGCTCGGCCTCCGACGGCCGTTCCGCCCCCGGCACCCCCTCCCCCAGCACGAAGACCGGGGCCGCGTCCGCCAGCAGCCAGCCGAGCCGGCCGGGCGCGTCGTCCGGGTCCAACGGCAGGTACGCCGCCCCCGACTTCGCCACCGCCAGCAGCGCCGGCAGGAGGTCGGCCGGGCGGGTGAGTGCAAGGCCGACGACCGTGCCGGGGCGGGCGCCGCGGTCCGCCAGGAAGCGCGCCAGCCGGTTGGCCGCCGCGTTCAACTCGCCGTAACCGACCGCCGGGGCGCCGGCCGGCAGCAGCGCCGGGGCATCCGGGGTCCGGGCGGCCTGCGCCTCGAACGGACCGATCACCGTGGTCGCCGGCCACCTCGTCGCGGCCTCGGAGCCACCCGCCGTGCCGGGCTCCATCAGGACGCGCCGAGCAGCTCGGCCCAGGCCTCGACGGCCGGGCGCTCGGCCAGCTGGAGAAAGGCCACCTCGGCGCCCTCGGAGCGCCAGCGCTCGGCCAGCGCCATCAGCCGCACCGAGTCCAGCCCCCAGTCCGCCAGGTTCTCGTCCAGCGGGATGTCCGCCGGGTCCTCGCCGAGCAGGTCGGCGACCTCGGCCCGGATCCGCTCCACGGTGAAGGCCATGCCCGTCACTTCCCTTCCAGTACGGCGTCGGTGGTGGTGACCACGCCGCAGCGCCCGGCCACCCAGGTGAGTGCGGCGCGGTGCTCGTCCGCGCCGAAGTCGGCGACCGCGTCGGCCACCACGAAGGCCTGGACGTCCCGCATCCAGGCGTCGCAGGCGGTCGCCTGCACGCCGATGTGGGCGTAGACGCCGGTGATCACCAGCTGGTCGCGGCCCTGCTCGCGCAGCAGTTCGTCCAGGTCGGTGCGGACGAACGCGCTGTACTTCCACTTGGTGAGCAGGACGTCGCCCTCGGCCGGGGCGACCGCGTCGGCGATCGCCGCCGCCCGCGGGTCGTCCGGGATGCCCGGGCCCCAGAAGTCCTGCTGGAGACCGCGCTGTTCGGCGGTCTGGCCGCCGGGCTGCGCCGAGTAGACGACGGGGATGCCGAGTTCGCCGGCCAGTGCGCGCAACCGGTTGATGTTGGCGAACAGTTCGGTGACCGGCGCGGCCGCCGTGTCGAAGGCGTTCAGGAAGTGGTTCTGCAGGTCGTGCACCAGCAGCACGGCCCGGGACGGGTCGACCGTCCAGTCGACCCGGTTGGCCGGCAGCTCGGCGGCGACGGGCATCGGGTAGGAGGGGATGCGGGGCAGGCCCACGGCGGTGCTTCCTTCGATCTCGGGAGGTGCGGGGGGGTACGCGGGGGGTGCGGGAGGTTCAGGAGGGGGTGATAAGGCTCGCGGCGATGGCGGCGCGCAGGTCCTTCTTGCTGACCTTGCCGATGCCGGTGGCCGGGAAGGCGTCGACGAACTCGATCCGGTCCGGCACCTTGAAGTCGGCCAGTCCGCGCTGGCGCACGAAGCGCTTCAGCTCCACGGACTTCGGCGGCTGCCGGCGGTCCTCCTCGCGCAGCACGACGTAGGCGCAGGTGCGCTCGCCGAGGTACGGGTCGGGCATCGACACCACGGCCGCGTCGTGCACGGCCGGGTGGGCCAGCAGGTGGTTCTCGATCTCCTCGGCGGCGACCTTCTCGCCGCCCCGGTTGATCTGGTCCTTGGCCCGGCCCTCGACCACCAGGTGGCCGGTGGCGGTCCGCCGGACCAGGTCGCCGGTGCGGTAGAAGCCGTCCGCGGTGAAGGAGGCGGCGTTGTGCTCGGGCGCGTTCCAGTAGCCGCGGATGGTGTACGGGCCTCGGGTGAGCAGGTGGCCGGTGGTGCCGTCGGGCAGGTCGCGGTCCTCGTCGTCGACCACCCGCACCTCGTCGTCCGGGGAGATCGGCCGGCCCTGGGTGGTGACGATCACCTCCTCCGGGTCGTCCAGCCTGGTGTAGTTGACCAGGCCCTCGGCCATCCCGAACACCTGCTGGAGCGTGCAGCCCAGCACCGGGCGCACCCGGCGGGCGGCCTCCTCGCTGAACTTGGCGCCGCCGACCAGCAGCACCTCCAGCGAGTCCAGCCCGGTCGGCTCGCCGGCCGTCCGGCGCCGCTCGGCGGCGTCCAGCCAGAGCAGCGCCAGCGGCGGCACCAGGCCGGTGATGGTCACGCCCTCGCGCTCGATCAGCGGGAACGCCGTCTCCGGGCTCGGCTGCGGGCAGAGCACCACCCGGCCGCCGGCGTGCAGCGTGCCGAGCGAACCCGGGGAGCTGAGCGGGAAGTTGTGCGCGGCGGGCAGGACGCACAGGTAGACGCTGCGCTCGTCCTGGCCGCAGATCTCGACCGAGCCGCGCAGCGAGTAGATGTAGTCGTCGTGGGTGCGCGGGATGAGCTTCGGCACCCCGGTGCTGCCGCCGGACAGCTGGAGGAACGCGACGTCCCCGGGCTGCGGCTCGGGCCACCCGGCACCGGCCTCGTCGGCCGGGGCATCGGCGGGGACGTCGGCCAGCCGGACGTGCTCGCCCGCGTCCTCGCCGGCCACCAGGACCAGCTTGAGCGACGGCGTCTCCGCCCGTACCCGGCTCGCCAGTTCGCGGTAGTCGAAGCCGCCCTCGACGGCCGGGATCACGTAGGCCACCGCGCCGGTGAAGGAGCAGAAGTAGGAGATCTCGGTGTACCGGTGGGCGGGCAGCGCGAAGACCGGCAGCGCGCCGATCCGGAACAGCCCGAAAACCACCTCGAAGAACTCGGCGACGTTGGGGAGTTGGACGACGACGCGGTCGCCCCGGCGGATGCCCCGGGCATGCAGGCCGGCGGCCATCCGGTCGGCCCGGCGGTCGAGTTCGGCGTACGTCCAGCGGCGGGTCGGGTCCTCGCCGGGCCCGCCGACCGGGTCGACGATCGCGATCCGCTCGGGGTGGGCGGCGGCGCGCTCGCGCAGCATGCCGCCGAAGGTCTCGCCGCTCCAGTGCCCGGCCGCCCGGTAGCGCTCGGCGAACTCCGCCGGGTACGGGGCGAATCCGGCCAGCACCTCGGCCATCGGGCCGTCCACCGAGCCGTTCGCGGTCGCGTTGGCGGTCTCGTCCACAGCGTCATTCACCGCGTCAGCCGCTCCGTTCGTCACGTTGCTCATCGCGGCACTCCCGCGGCGTCCAGGAAGGTGCGGAACTTGGCGCTGGTCTCGGCGAGTTCGGCCTCCGGCCGGGACTCGGCGACGACGCCCGCGCCCGCGTACACCCGCAGGGTGCGCTCGTCGGCCTCGGCGCAGCGCAGGGTGACCACCCATTCGCCGTCGCCGTCCGCGTCGCCCCAGCCGACCATGCCCGCGTACAGGCCGCGGTCGAAGGGCTCGATCTCGCGTATCGCCTCCCGGGCGAGCGGGGTCGGGCTGCCGCAGACGGCGGGGGTGGGGTGCAGCGCGAGGGCCAGTTCGAGGGCGGAGACCGCCGGGTCGGCCAGTTCGGCGGTGATGGTGGTGGCCAGGTGCCACATCGCGGCGGTGCGGACCAGGGTGGGCCGCTCCGGCACGTCCAGGGTCCGGCAGTACGGCGCGAGCGCGGCGCGGATGGCGTCGACCACGACGGCGTGCTCGTGCAGGTCCTTGGGCGATTCGAGCAGCGCGGCGGCTCTGCGGACGTCCTCGCCGAGGTCGGCGCTGCGCGGCACGGAGCCGGCCAGCGGGTTGGCGACGACGGCGGTGCCGCGGCGGGACAGCAGCAGCTCGGGGCTGGCACCGATGAGGGTGCGGTCGCCGCCGGCGGGCACCGCGAAGGTGTAGCCGCCGGGGTCGCGGCGGGCGAGGCGCTGGAGGATCGCGGGCAGGTCGAGCGGCCGGTCGGCGGTCAGCTGGAGGGTGCGGGCGAGCACCACCTTGCTCAACTCGCCGCCCTGGAGCCGGCGGACGGCCTCGGCGACGCCGCTGCCGTAGGCCTCGGGGGCGGGCACCGGGCGGACGTCCCAGTCGACCCGGTCGGCGGCCGGGGCGGGGAGCGCGATCAGCGGGTCGTCGCGCAGCGCGCCGCAGCTGCGCAGCCGGGCGGGGACGGCGAGTTCGACGCGGCTGTCGTGGTCGAACGCCACCGCGCCCACCACCAGCGGGTGTTCGACGCCGTCCCGGCGGGCCTGGGCGAGCGTCTCGGCGACCCGGGCGGCCAGCGGGCGCCCGTCCTGGGGCACCCGGGCGTGCACGCCCTCGGCGAGCAGCGTGCGGGTCGGGGAGGCGAAGAACGCCTCGTCGGGCGCGGCCCGATACTGGCCCAGCAGCCCGCTGGCCGCGCCGATGACGGTGTGGTCCGTCCCGGCGGGGGCGTGGTGCACGGTGGTCACCTGGATTCTCCCAGTCTGCGAGTGGCCGCCGGGCGCTGCTCGTCGCGGCGGCCGGCGGGTGGTGTGGTGCGGTGCCGTTCCCCGGTGGGGGTGCGGCACCGGGTGGGGCGGTGAAGCGGTGGGCGGTGGAGCGGTGGGGCGGTGAGACCCGGTGAAGCGGTGGTGCGGTGGTGCGGACGTCCCCGGGGGCGCTGCGGGCCCGCGGGCACGGGGTCGGGGCGTCAGGCGCGCAGGGTCGCGCCGCCGTCCACGTAGAGGTCGTGCATGGTGATGTGGCGGGCCCGGTCGGAGACCAGGAAGGCCACCGCCTCGGCGATGTCGGCGGGTTGGGCGATCCGGCCGAGCGGGATGCCGACCCGGTAGCTGGCCGGGTCGCCGTCGATGACGCGCTGTTCGGCGGCGGTGGCGTCGTCCTGCCAGAGGGCGCGCTGCATCTCGGTGTCGGTGGAGCCGGGCGAGACGATGTTGCAGCGCACTCCGGAGCGGCCGAGTTCCAGGCCGAGGCAGCGGGTGAACATGGTGGCCGCCGCCTTGGAGGCCGCGTACGCCGCCATTCCGGTGCGGGGCACGCCGGCGGCGTTGGAGCCGACGGTGACGATGGCGCCGGTGCCGCGTCCGGCCATCCGGCGGCCGACCGACCGACAGGTGTGGAAGACGCCGGTGGTGTTGACGGCGAAGGTGTCCGCCCAGTCCTGGTCAGTGAGTTCGACGGCGGGGGCGACGCGCAGGATTCCCGCGACGTTCACCAGGATGGTGAGCGGCCCGAGCTGTCCTTCGATCAGGTCGACGGTGGACTCGACGGCGGCCGGGTCGGAGACGTCCAGCAGGTAGGGGTGGACGGGGCCGGCGGTGGCCGGGGCGCCCGGCTCCCCCGGTTTCCCCGACAGCCCGTCGGCGAGCTCGGCGAGCGGGCCCGGGTTCCGGTCGACCGCCGCGACGACGGCGCCCGCGGCGACCAGCGCGCGCGTCACGGCCGCGCCGATGCCCTGCCCGGCACCGGTGACCATCGCGACGGCACCGGCGAGTTCGGACTGCTGCACAGGAAAATCCCCTCCGACCAGCGACATTAGGCAAGGCTAACCTAACACAATTGTTCGGACGCGCCGAGGGGTCGCGCAAGGCCCGCGGCCGTCTGCGGGGTCGTCAATTGCGCCCGTGAGGGCCGTCGGGGGGCGGGCCGGAGTCCGGGCGATCTCCCGGGTCGGAGTCCGACGGTCTGCCACGTCGGAACCCGAGCGGCCTCGCCGGGTCGACAGTCGGGGAGCCGCCCGGAATCGAAAGTAGACGCAACGTTGCGTCCAGCTTCAGGCGGTGCTAGCGTCCACGGTATCGAGACGCAACGTTGCGTCCACATTCGCAGGCGCACCTCAGCGCCACTCTCCCGTCGAGGAGCACCCATGTCCTCCACCGCGCCCGGCCGTACGGGCCCGCTCGCCCCGGCCGCCGTCGCCCTCGCCTTCTGGGTCACCATGGCCGGCACCACCGTGCCGACCCCGCTCTACCCGCTCTACCAACACGCCTTCGGCTTCTCGTCGTTCATGGTCACGGTGATCTTCGCCGTCTACGCCCTCGGCGTCGTCGCCGGCCTGCTCTCCCTCGGCCGGCTCTCCGACCAGATCGGCCGCCGGCCCGTGATGCTGGCCGCGCTGCTGCTCGCCGCGGCCGCCGCCGGACTGTTCGAGGCCGCCGACTCACTGCCCTGGCTGCTCGCCGGCCGCGTCCTCTCCGGCTTCGGCGCCGCCCTCATGACCGGCTCCGCCACCGCCGCCCTGCTCGACCTCGCCCCGGCCGAACACCGGCTGCGCGCCCAGACCCTGGCCCTCGGCGCCAACATGGGCGGCCTGGCCGGCGGCACCCTGCTCGCCGGGCTGCTCGCCGAATGGGCCGGCTCACCGCTGCGCCTGCCCTGGACGGTGACGCTCGCGCTCACCGCCGTCGCCCTGCTCGGTCTGCTCGCCGTCCCCGAGACGGTGCCCGCCGAGGTGCGCGCCGCCAACAAGTTCCGGCTGCGCCTCCAGCCGCTGCGCGTCCCGCCCGGCATCCGCCCGGCCTTCGTGCGCGCCGCGCTCGCCGGTGGCGCCGGCTTCGCCGTGACCGGTGTGCTGACGGCGGTCAGCGGACTCTTCCTCGCCACCGTGCTCGACCTGCGCAACCACGCGCTCACCGGTCTCGTCGTGGCCGTGGCGTTCCTCTCCATCGCCGTCGGGCAGCTCCTCGCCCGCGTCCTGCCGCCGGTCCGCGCCCTGCCGCTGGCCTGCGCCGGACTGGTGCTGGCCGCCGCGCTCATCGCCCTCGCGCTGCTCACCGGGACGCTCCCGCCGCTGCTGCTCGGCGCCTGCGTCAACGGCCTCGCCGGCGGGACCGCCATCGGCACCGGGCTGGGCGTCATCAACGGCGGCGTGCCGCCGCACCAGCGCGGCGAGGCGATCTCCACCTTCTTCGCGGTGCTGTTCTCGATGCTCTCGGTGCCGGTGATCGGCGTCGGCGTGCTCATCCAGGCGACCGGGCTGCGCACCGCCGGCGTCACCTTCAGCGGCGTGGTCGCCCTCCTGGCCGTCGCCATCGCGGCGGGACTGGTCCGCCGGCCGCGGGCGACGGGTTCGGTGGCCGCGCCGCTCGCCGAGGAGGCATGAGAGGATGACCCGGACCGACACCTCCGGCCGTCCCCCCGCATCCAAGGACCAGAACACCATCGCCGCCCAGCCCCGCCCCGCCACCGGCACCGGCACCGGCACGAACGCCGCCGCCGCCGGCAGCCTCGGCGCGACTGGAACGGGCAGCGCGGCCGGAACGGGCAGCCCGGGCGGGGGCGGCAGCAGCCGACGCAGCGAGGCCGCCCGCCTCGCGGTGCTGAACGCCGCCGACGACCTCCTGGTGGAGCACGGCTTCGAGGGCCTGACCATCGAGGGCATCGCCGCCGCCGCCGGGGTCGCCAAGCAGACCATCTACCGGTGGTGGAAGTCGAAGGTGGACATCCTCTTCGACAACCTCCTGCTCGACTCCGGCCCCGGCCTCGCCTGGCCCGCCGAGCACCCCGCCACCCCGGCCGACCTGCGCGCCTACATCCACCGGTTCGCCGCCTTCCTCGACGAGGACCCGGCCGGCAAGGTCCTCCAGGCGCTCCTGGGCCACGCCCAACTGGACGCCCGCACCGCCGAGTTGCTGCACAGCACCTTCCTGGACCAGCTGCGCGCCCGGGACGTCGCGCACACCCGCGCCTGCCTCGGACTCACGGCCGAGGAAGACGGAACCGGAGAAGACGGAAGCGGGGAGGGCGGCGCCGACGACCGGGCCGCCGTCCTGCTGGACGCCCTGCTCGCCCCGCTCTACCACCGGGCCCTGGTGCTGCGCCGCCCGCTCGACGCCGCGTTCGTCGACGCGCTGCTCGACCAGCACCTGCCGCGCTGACGGCACCCTTCCCCGGCGCCCGTCCCGGCGCCCTCCTCGGAGCGCCGCCCCTTCCGGCGCCCTTTCACTCCCCAACTCCCTTACCCCTACCGGCCCGTGTCCAGCTCCGGGCCCGTTCAGGAGTCGCCATGTTCCGTCGCCCCCGGCCGTCCTACGACGCCCAGGTCGTCGCCGTCACCCCGCTCACCCCGGCGCTCACCCGGCTCACCTTCCGCGGTGCCGCGCTGGCCGAACTCGCCATCGAACACCCCACCCAGTGGGTCAAGTTGGCGATACCGGAGGGACACTCCCGGGCCTACACCATCCGCCACCACCGTCCGGCCGAGCACGAGGTGGACATCGACATCGTCCTGCACGGCAACGGTCCGCTCGCCCGCTGGGCCGCCATCGCCCGCCCCGGCGACCAGGCCCGGCTGTCCGGACCGCGCGGCCGCCGCCCCGAGTTCGACGGCGCCGAGCACGTCCTGCTCGCCGCCGACGAGAGCGCCCTGCCCGCCGCGCTCACCA
Organism: Kitasatospora sp. NPDC093806; assembly: GCF_040683335.1. Taxonomy (NCBI): domain Bacteria; kingdom Bacillati; phylum Actinomycetota; class Actinomycetes; order Kitasatosporales; family Streptomycetaceae; genus Kitasatospora; species Kitasatospora sp. NPDC093806. The sequence continues at coordinate 77,682 of NZ_JBFBDO010000006.1, read as the reverse complement.
TCCTCGAACAGCTCCCGCCCGCTGTCCCGGTGTCCCTCGTCGTCGAGATCAGCAAGACCAGCGCCACCGTGCCGCTGCCCGCCCGCGCCGGCCTCACCAGCCGCTGGCTGGCCCGCCACCCCGGCGGACTGAAGGGCCACCTGCTGGCCGAGACCCTGCTCGCCACCGACATCCCGGCCGGCACCACGGCCTGGCTGGCCGGCGAGGCGAACGCCGTGGCCACCATCCGCCGCCACCTGCTCACCGACTGGTCGCTGCCGCGCGAGCGGGTCCACAGCAAGGGCTACTGGAAGCACGGCGAGGCCGACCACAAGGGCTGACCAGTCGGCCGTCAAGTCACCATCGTAGATCCACAGTTCAGCAAGACCGTCGAGGCCGCGCACAGATCGTGCGCGGCCTCGGTCAGCGCGCGTCGCGCCCGTCGCCGTTCCCGTCGCCATTCCCCCCGCTGTTCCCGCGCGCCGCCAGGCGGTACGGGCCGAGGAAGTACGACAGTGCCGCCAGCGACGCGCCCTCGGCCACCTCACCGGCCGTCAGCAGCTTCACCACCTCGTCCTCGGTCAGCCACTCCACCCGGCTCGACTCGCTCAGGTCGGCCGGCTCGCCGATCCGGGTCGCGCCGGTGACGTGGAAGGAGTGGAAGTGCATCGTCGAGATCCCGGACATGGCGTCGAACTCGGTGAGCGGCACCACCGCCCCGGGCCGCCACCCGGTCTCCTCCTCGACCTCGCGCGCGGCCGCCACCACCGGCTCCTCCCCCGGCTCCACCCAGCCGGCGGGCAGCTCCCAGCCCCACCGCCCGGTGATGAACCGGTGCCGGTACAGCAGCAGGAAGCGCCCGTCCCCGTCCGTGACGACGGCGTTGGCGCACTCCTTGGGCATCCGCAGCACGTGGTGGTCGACCCGGCCGACGCCGGGGATGTCCACGTCGTCCAGCCACAGCTCCACCCACGGCGACCCGTACACCTGCCGCCGGCCGTACACCGTCCACTCCGCCACTGCCCGTACCCTCCGCACACCGCTCGCCGTTCCCCACGAGCCTCTCACGCCCCGTCGCCGGTCCGACGACGCGGCGGTGGTGGCGGGCTCAGCCTCAGCGCGCGGCGGACGCGGCGGACGCGGAGGGAGCGGAGGGAGCTGCCGAGGAGGCCGGAGCCTGGGCCGCGGACGGGGCCGATCCCGGGGCCGAGGCCGAACCCGGGGCCGGGGACAGGCCGGTGCAGCCGCGGAGGCCGTCGCGGCGCTTGAGGGCGGCGGCCGCGGCGGCGCCGGACTGCGGGATCGGCACGCCCTTGTCGTCGATGGTCGCCGGGGCGAAGGCCTCGCCGACCACCTTCCCCGCCGGGCTCACGGTCAGCGTGGTGACGCCGGTCTCGTTGGAGTTGGCGTAGTTGGACGTCCCGTACCAGAGGAAGTTGCCGAAGCCGTAGCCGATGTAGGTGGCGCCGAGCATGCCCGAGCCGAGCATGGTGTGCGCGTGGGTGCCGACCACGGCCGTCGCACCGGCGGCCGCGAGCTTCTTGGCGATGGTGGTCTGCGCGTTGGTCGGGCAGGCCTTGCCCTCGTCGCCCCAGTGCAGGTAGACCAGCACGACCGGCGCCTGCCGCTTCGCCCCCTCGACCGCCTTGACCAGCGCGGCGGCGTCCAGGGCCGAGGCGATGCCGGGCTTGTTCGCGCCGGCCCGCCACTTCTGGTTGGTGATGTCCTCGACCTGGCTGGCCGCGACCACCGCGACCTTCACCCCGCGCACCGTGGTGACGTAAGGGGCGTACGCTTCCTGGGAGTTGCGGCCGAACCCGACGACCGGGATCGGCGAGGACTCCTTGGCGGCGAGGGTGTCGGCGAGGCCGTCGGCGCCGAAGTCGACGGCGTGGTTGTTGGCGAGCGAGACGACGTCGACGCCGGAGTCCTTGAGCGCGGTGAGCGCCTTGGGCGAGGTCCGGAAGGTGTAGGTCTTCTGCTCGGGGGTGCCGCGCTCGGTGATCGCGGTCTCCAGGTTGAGCACGGCGAGGTCCGCGGCGGAGAGCGCCTTGGCGCTCGGACCGAGCGCCGGCTCCGGCGGCTTCACGGCGAGCCTGGCCTCGGTGCGGCCCTCGAAGTGGACGTCCCCGGCGAAGGCGACGGTGATGCTGCCGTCGGGACGGGGCGCGGCGCCGTCGCCGGACGCCGGGTCGCCGGGGGTGCCGGAACCGCCCGGGGAGGTCTGCGCGGCGTCGGCGGCACCGGCGGACGCGGTGGGGGACTTGGCGGCCTTGACGGTGGCCGGATCGGGGTCGTCCGGCCCACAGGCGGCCACGGGTATCAGGCCGAGCAGCAGTGCGACGGCGGCCGCGGCACGGCGCATGTGGGTCCCCCAGGAGTCGGTACAGGAGCGGTCGGTCAGCCTACGCCACTCCCCCGCGTCCCCTTCGCCACGCGTCCACAAACGGCGCCCGCCCGTCGCCCGGCGTTCGCCCGCCCCGGACGGCTCTCGGGATGGCTCCCGGGCGGGCGAAACACCTCAGGCTCAGGGCTCGGGGCTCAGGCGAGGTCGAGCAGCTGCTCGTAGAAGCCGCCGAACCCGCGCTCCCGGTCCACCAGGTGGAGCTCCAGGATCCAGTGGCAGACCTGGCCGGCCCGGTCGGTGCGGCGCAGCGGGTTCTCGTTCTCCGGCGTGATGTACGACTCGGACTTGGCCCCGTCGTTGGTCTCGTGCGGGAACTCGCCGACCAGGTGGCCGGCGTGCCAGATGCCGATCTCCCAGCCGGCCTCGCCCGCCAACCGCTCGACCTCGGCGTGCAGCCGGCGGCCGGTGAGGTCGGGTTCGGCGGCGAACAGGGCGCGCCCGGCGGCGAAGATGCGCGGGAGGTCGTCGAGCAGCCGGTGCTTCTCCGGGTCGTCGCCGAAGACGTAGGTGCGGCCGAAGTCGGCCTCGTACTCCTCGAAGATCGGGCCGAAGTCGGCGAAGGCGATGTCGTCGGGGCCGATGACCCGGTCCGGCGGGTTGTCCCGGTACGGGGCGAGGGTGTTGGGGCCGGAGCGGATGATGCGCTTGTGCCAGTGGCGGGTGTCGCCGAACATCTCGTTGGCGAGGTCGCGGATCAGGTCGCTGGCCTCGCGCTCGGTGCGGCCGGGGGCGACCAGCCCGCGCGCCGCCACCTCGTCGAACAGCGCGATCGCCTTCTCCTGCGCCGCGACCAGCCCCTGGGCGCGCTGCGCCTCCGTCGGCCCGGTTCCGGATGCCTCGACCGTCATGACCTCTCCCCTCTGCCATTGCGCCGACCGGCCGCAGATACAGGCCTGAAGCGCTGATTTATCTTGCAATTGCATGCCAATATGCATGATCACGCTGGTATGTGCGAAATCCTTTCCGGGTCAGCCCACAGGACCGATCGTCCCAACCGTCCACCCGATCCGTCCACGGCGTCCCGGACGCACCGCCCGTCCGGGCGCGCGGCGTGGAAGCGTGGAAGCGTGGAGGGAGGGGTGGCAGCTGAGGGCACGGGCCCGGATGGCAGGTGGTGCGTCATGGCCGGCAACGGGAGCGCGGAGGCCGGACAGCGGATCGTGGTCGGGATCGACGGCTCGGCGCCCTCGAAGGCGGCGCTGCGCTGGGCGGTCGGCCAGGCGCTGCTGACCGGGGCGGCGGTGCACGCGGTGGCCGCGTGGGAGTACCCGTCGCTGTACGGGTGGTACGCGCCGGTGGCGGACGACGGGTTCGAGCAGGCGGCGCGGCGGACGCTGACCGCCGAGGTTGACGAGGTGATCGGGCGGGAGCGACCGGTCGAGGTCGCGGAGAGCCTGGTGCTCGGGCATGCGGCGGAGGTGCTGCTGGAGGCGGCCGAGGGGGCGGACCTGCTGGTGCTCGGCAGCCGGGGGCGCGGGACCTTCGCGCGGACGCTGCTGGGGTCGGTGAGCGCGCGCTGCGCGGTGCACGGGTCCTGCCCGGTGGTGATCGTCCGGGCGGACGGCTCCGCCTCGGCGGCGCCCCGGCCGGCCGGGGCGGCTGCAGCGGCGGGCGTAACGGCGACGGACGAGGCGGTGACCGTCCGCACCAAGGACTGGCAGCTGAGCCTGCACGTGGTCGAGGACCACGACACCACCCGGGTGCACGCCGTCCTGGACGCCGACGGCACCGTCCTGCACAGCGACGCGCTCGCCCGCCGCAACCCGCGCGACGTCCCGGCGGCGCCGGTGGGCGACGACTTCGCGGTCGGCCGCGCACTGGTCGACCTCGGCCACCAACTGCTCCGGGCGGGGACCCATGACGCCACGGGGCCGGCGGACGGGTGACATGCTGGCGGGCGAACGGCGAAGGACCCCCGACGGCGACGGACGATTGACAGCCGGCGGCTGACGGATGACAGATGACAGATGACAGCTGACGACTGACAGATTTCAGATGACGGATAACAGATGACAGATTCTGTCAGCCCGACCCAGGGTCAGGGCTCCCCCGACTTCACCCCCGCCCAGCGGGCCCGCGGCCGCGCGCTGCGCCGCGCCCAGCTGCCGTGGGCCCTGGGCGGCCGGCTGGCCGGCCTGGCCCTGACGCTCGCGCTCGGCCTGACGCCCGCCGGGGCGGGTCTGGTGTCGGCGGTCGGCGGCTGGTTCGGCGGCTCCCGGACGGCGGAGGTGCTCGCCGGGGCCGCCGCGCTGGTCCTCCTCGGCCAGGCGGCGCAGTTGCCGTTCGGGGCGGGCGCCCGGTCGGTGCGGGCCCGGTTCGGCCTGGTCACCCAGGGCTGGGCCGGCTGGGCGGTCGACGCCCTGCGCGGACTCGCGCTGACCCTCGCCCTCGCCCTGCCGACCGCCGCCGGCCTGTACGCGCTGACCGCCTGGTCGCCGGACCGCTGGTGGCTCCCGGCCGCGGCCGCCGCCGCGCTCCTCACCGCCGCCCTCTCCTTCCTCTACCCCCTCCTCGTCGAGCCGGTATTCAACCGCTTCACCTCGATGGAGCCGGGCCCGCTGCGCGAGGCCCTGCTTGGCCTCGCCGAACGGGACGACGTCCGGGTCCGGGACGTCCTGGTCGCGGACGCCTCCCGCCGGACGACGGCGCTCAACGCGTACGTCTCGGGCCTGGGCGCGACGCGGCGGATCGTCGCGTACGACACGCTGCTGTCGACCGCCGAGCCGCGCGAGGTGGAACTGGTGGTGGCGCACGAACTGGGGCACGTCAAGCACCGGGACGTGCTGACCGGCACAGTGCTGGGCGCGGTGGGCGCGGCCGTCGTGGTGGCCCTGTTGGGCCTGGCGACCGGCTGGGACGGGCTGCTGTCGGCGGCCGGCGCGGCGGACGCGGCCGACCCGCGCTCCCTGCCGCTGCTGGCGGCGTGCGCGGCACTGCTGGGCGCCCTGTCGGGCCCGGTACAGTGCGCGGTGAGCCGCCGGGTGGAGACCCGCGCGGACCGGCACGCCCTCGAACTCACGTCGGACACCGAGCAGTTCATCGCGATGCAGCGCAGACTGGCGTTGACCAACGTGTCGGACGTCGACCCGCCCCGGGTGCTTGAGCTACTGTTCGCCACTCACCCGAGCGCGACCCGCCGGATCGCGGCCGCGCGCGCCTGGCAGGCCGGCCGGACCGCGTCCGAGGGTGCGCCACCTGCACCCGAAGTCGTTGTATAGTGCAACGAAATTAGACCCCGAGGAGGTAGGTCACCGTGCCCGACCGCGAATCGTCGATCGCCACCATCCAGCGCGAGCTGACCGCCTTCGCCCGCCGTGCCCGGCACAAGGCCTCCCAGCTGCACCCCGACCTCTCCCTGGTCACCTACAGCATCCTGGACCTGATCACCGAGCGCGGCGGCTGCCGGGCCGCCGACATCGCCGCGCACTTCATGCTCGACAAGTCGACGGTGAGCCGCCAGGTCACCGCCCTGGAGCGGCTCGGCCTGCTGCGCCGCGAGACCGACCCGGAGGACCAGCGCGGCCAGATCCTGCTCGCCACCGAGGCCGGGCTCGCCCTGCTGCGCGAGGCCAACGAGCAGCGACGGCTCTCCTTCGCCGCCCGCTTCACCGGCTGGGCGGACGAGGACGTCGCCCGGTTCGCCGACTACCTGGCCCGCTACGGCGCGGAGGGCTGAGGCCCGCGGGGGCACCCCTGGCCGCCCGCCCCCGCAGGCCCTCCGGGTGCGGCGGACCACCCGGACGGTGTACAGAGGAGAGGTGCCACATCGGCCGCGTCCCCGTGCCCAGCACCCGCCCGAGCAGCGCCCGCACGACCCCCACCCCCTCACCCGCCGCCACCGCTCCTGGCGGCCCGACCGCCGCGCGCTGACCGCGCTGCCGCTCGCGCTGATCGTCCTGATCACCGTGGTCGACGTGCTCGCCCCGCCCGACATCCACCTGGGCCCGCTGCTCATCGTCGCCCCCGCCCTCACCGCCTCGCTGGCCGGCGCCCGCGCCACCACCGTCGTCGCCGTGCTCGCGCTCGCCGCGCTGACCCTGATCGGCGTCCTGCGCGACGGCCTCGCCACCGCCAACCACGAGACCCAGCTCGGCGCCCTGCTCGCCGTCTCGGCCCTCATCGTCACCCTGCGCGTCCTGCGCGACCGGCACGAACGGGAGCTCGCCCAGGTCCGCTCCGTCTCCGAGGCGGCCCAACGCGTCCTGCTGCGCCCGCTGCCCGACCGGATCGGGCCGCTCCACCTCGCCTCCGTCTACCTGGCCGCCGAGGCGGAGGCCCAGGTCGGCGGCGACCTGTACGCAGCCGCCCGCACCGCCACCGGCACCCGGCTGCTGGTCGGCGACGTCCGCGGCAAGGGGCTCTCCTCGCTCGGTGACGCGGCGCTGCTGCTGGGCGCCTTCCGCGCCGCCGCGCACCTGCACGCCGACCTGCCCGAGCTCGTCGGCTACCTCGACGGCAGCATCGCCTGGGACCTCGCCCAGCTCGCCGAGCAGCAGGACGCCCGACCGCCCCGACCGCTCCCGCTGGCCCGCACGCTCCCCCGCCCGCCACGGCGGCGCGGGGCGGCGGCGGCACGGGCCGCACCAGCACCCGCACCCGCACCGGACGACAGTGGCGAGTCGTTCATCACCGCCGTCGTCCTGGACATCCCGGACGACGGCACGGTGGTCCGGCTGGTCGACTGCGGCCACCCGCCGCCGCTGCTCCTGCACGCCGACGGCGTCACCGCGCTCGAACCCGCCCGCGCCGCGCCACCGCTCGGCCTCGGCGAGCTGGCCCCGGCGCCGTACGTGGTGGAGGAGTTCCCCTTCCTGCCCGGCGACCGGCTGCTGATCTACACCGACGGCGTGATCGAGGCCCGCGACACCGAGCGGCGGTTCTACCCGCTGCCCGAACGGGTCGCCGAACGGACCGCCGCCCACCGCGCCGAACCTCCGGCCGCCCTGCTGCACCACCTGCGCCGCGACCTGCTCGCGCACGTCGGCGGACGGCTGGACGACGACGCGGCGATGGTCGTCGTCGAGCGGCTCGGCTGAGCGCGGGACAGGGGCTCACCGGCCTCACGGGCGGTACGGCAGCTGCGGGACGTCGAAGCAGGTGGTGGTCATGGACTCCACCTGGGTGACCCAGCCGCCGCGCCCGTCCGCGGCGGAGTCCTGCCAGCGGGCCGCGTCCAGGCAGGCCCGGGTGAGCCCGGTCGGCGCGGGCCGCGGCGTGAACGCGGCGGGCAGGATCAGCCCGTGCGCGTCGTACGGCTCCGCCCGGTTCATGAACCGCTCGACGCAGGCCCGGGTGAGGTCCGCGCCGCACGAGTCCATCGCGTCGGTCAGCCACTGGGCGCCCGCCCAGCCCTCCAGTTCCCAGGCCGACAGCAGCGGCTCCCGGTCCGGCAGGTAGCGCGCCATCGCCGCGCGGAACTCGGCCACCGCCGGGTGGCGGACGTCCTCGTAGTTCAGCGAGGCGGAGGTCGCCCAGAGCGCGTTGCGGCAGGTGGGCGAGGCGCGGTAGTCGGTGCGGACGGTCTCCGACCAGTTCTGCACGTTGGTCACCTTGGCCGTGACGTGCGCGCCCGCTTCGTCCAGCGACCGGCAGAGCGCGGCGTTGCCCCGGCCGTCCATGGCGTCGAACAGCAGCTGCGAACCGTCCGCCCGGACCGCGGCCGCCACCGCCTGGAAGTTCGGCAGCGCGAAGTCCACCGTCTGCGTCAGCACCCGGTAGCCCTCGGCCTCCAGGCCGGCCCGCAGCTGCGCGGCGTAGCGGGCGGAGTCGGCCTGGTTGTAGGCGACCACGGCGGCGCTGCTCGCGCCCAGCCGTTCCTTGAAGAAACGGAACACCTCGGTGGACTGGTAGAGCGTGCCGTTCCAGCCGACCGCGTGCCCGTCGCGCGGCGCGGCGCTGCCGTAGATGCCGTACAGGTGCGGCCACCGGTCGTACGCCGTGCCGATCGGCTGGCCGCCGACGTCCGGCACCCCCTTGCCGCTCACGTAGGGCGCGCCGGCGTAGTCGAGGACGCTGCCGGAGACGAAGGCGAAGACGTGCGACTGGTCGATCAGCCGGTGCACGCAGTCCTGGTTGCCGATGCCGCTGCCGCCGTCGTCGCAGGTGACGAGCTTGACGGTGCGGCCGTGCAGACCGCCGCGGTCGTTGAGGGCCTGGAAGAAGGCCTGGGCTCCGTAGCGCGGTCCGCTGAACACCTCGCTGCCGACCGGACTGGTCAGCGAGGTGACGAGGCCGAGCCGGATCTCGGTCGGGGTGACACCGGTGTCGGAGGCCGGGTTGCCGGCACCGCCGGAGGTGGTGGGGCGGGCGCCGAAGGCCCCGTCCGGCAGGCGCGTGCCGCAGCCGGACGTCCCGACGAGGGCGAGCAGCAGGACGGCCAGGATCAGGGCCAGGGCCGGCCTCAGGGCCGGGGCCGGGGTCCGGACCGGGGCCAGCGCGTGGGCGTGGGCGTGGGCGGGGGCGGGGGCGTGGGCGGGGACGGGGACGGGCACGGCTCCGGGCCGCCGGCGGGTGGTTCCGTCGGCGGCCCGGGGGCGCTGAGCAGGGGTCAGCTGCATCCGGGGATCGGGGTGCCGCTGGCTCCGGCGGCCTGGACCAGCAGACCGCAGAGGGTGGAGCGGGAGACCTTCCAGGTGCCCTTGTCGAGCACCGCCTGACCGCTCGCGGCCGGCTCGACCACGGCGCCCTGGAGCGAGAGTTCGTAGGTGACGGTGGCCTCGGTCGGCGAGGTGAACGCCACGTCCGTCACCTTGGCCTGCACCTGGCCGACGCGCGGGTCCTGGGAGAAGCCCTGGAGGATGGGGAGCAGCAGGTCACCGTTCTGGAGCAGCGAGGCCTTCTCGGGGATCGGGGTGGTGGGGTCGAAGAACTTCTGCCAGTTGTTGGTGATCTCGGTCTTGGCCGTCGCGGGGTCGGCGGGCGCGGTGGCTCCGGCGGCCGGGGTGGCGCCGACGGTTCCCGGAGCCGAGGCCGACATCGAGGCCGACGCCGACGCCGAGGAGGTGGCCGTGGACCCGGACTTGCTGCTGCTGCACCCCGCCACCGTGCCCGCCAGCAGCAGCGCGAGCAGCACGCTCGCCGACCGCAGGACCGGGCGGCCGTCCCGGCGGGTGCCGCTCTGCCACACGTGCATGGTGTTCCTCTCGCCTGCCGGGACGGTGTGCGCCGCTCGGGTCGGTCCGCCGGTCTCCGGATGCTGTTCCAGGCCGTTCCTGGAAACGTCGCAAGTGACACCATCAAGGCGGATCCATGGACGAATCGCAATCCGGGGAACAGAACGCCCGAACCGCCCGCCGGCCCGCCTCCCGGGCCGCGCGGGCGGTGCGGGCGGCCCGGGACAGCCGCGAGTGGCCGGGGTGGGCGCTGGTCGCGGTCGGCGCGGTGCTCTGCGTGCTGGGCTGGTACGGGGTCTCCGGCGAGCGCTTCGCCGAACAGCAGATCCCGTACCTGGCGTCCGCCACCATCCCGGGTGCGGCGCTCATCGTGGCGGGGGCCGTCCTGGTCGCCCTGCGTTCGAGCGGCCGCCCCCACGCACAGCCGCGTACGGCCGTGACGTCCGCGTCCGCGACCGCGACGGACCGCCGGATCGAGCAGCTGTACGCCCTGCTGGTCGAACCCGCGCCGCCGGGACCGGACGCCCCGCCGCCCGCCCCGCCCGGACCCACCGGCCCCGGCCCGTTGCTGGCCGTGCCCGAGGGCACGCTCTACCACCGGCCGGACTGTCCGCTCGTCCGGGGCAAGCCCGCCGCCGCCCCCGTCGACGCGCCCTCCGTCCGCGCGCGCGGGCTCGTGCCCTGCCGCCTCTGCGACCCCGGTCCCGTCCCCCTCCTCGGCTCCGGCCCCGACTCAGACCCTGACTCAGACCCCGGCTCCGGCCCCGCTCCCGAAATCCCCGACGGACCCACCCGTCCGGGCGACCCGACCCCGCCGACCGGCTGAGCGGCCGTCCGATGCTCGTTCCTGTCCCCGCCCTGGCCGCCACAGCCGCCGACGTGACCGGCCTCACCGTCGACCTGGCCCTCGCGGGCCTGACCGTCGGCAGTGCCGCCGCGCTCAGCGGCATCGGCCTGGTCGTCTGCCACCGCGCCACCGGCGTGCTCAACCTCGCCCAGGGAGCCCAGGCGATGCTCGTCGCGTACCTGCTGCGCGACCTGGTGGTGGTGCGGCACTGGCCGGTTTGGCCGGCCGTCGCGTGCTGCCTGCTGGTGGTGGCGCCCGCCCTCGGGGTGGTGCTGGACGCCCTGGTGTACCGGCCGCTGCAACGGCGCGGCGCCGGGCCGGCCGAGACCATGGTGGCCGGGCTCGGGGTGTTCGTGCTGCTCATCGGGGTGGTGGTGCTGGTGTGGGGCGCCGCGCCGGTGGCGGGCGCGCCGTCCCCGTTCGGCGGGGCACCGATCGGGCTGGCCGGCGGACACACCCTGCGCCCGGACACCGTGGCGCAGCTGGCCGCGATCCTCGTCCTGGCGCTGACGGTCGGTGCGGCCACCCGGTTCACGCCGTTCGGCCTGCGGCTGCGGGCGGTGGTGGACGACCGCCGGCTCGCCGAACTGGCGGGGGTGGACGCCGACCGGGTGTCGGCGGCCGGGTGGGCGTTCGGCTCGTTCACCGCCGGACTGGTCGGGGTCGCGCTCGCGCCGTACCTGCTGCTGGATCCGTACGGGCTGCCGCTGCTGGTGATGGAGACGATGGCGGTCGCGGTGGCGGCCCGGCTGCGCAGCATCCCGGTGGCGGTGGTGACCGGGCTCGGCCTGGGGATCGCGCAGGCCGAACTGACCCGGCTCCGGCCGACCGGGCAGCTGCTGCCGCTGGTGCAGGCGGTGCAGGCGAACCTGTTCGTGGTGGCGCTGCTGGCCGCCGCGCTGCTGGCCGGGCCCCGGATCACGGGCGGGGCGGACACGGCCGCTCCGCCGGTGCCGGTGCCGGTGCCGCCCCCGGCCCCCGGCGGGTCCGGTGAGCGCGGCGGGCCCGGTGAACGCGGCGGTGCGTGGGCGGCGCGGGTGGTCTGCCTGGTGCTGCTCCTGCTGCCGATCGGTTTTCGCGGCAACGACCTGCGCAGCGCGCTGCTGGTCCCGGCGCTGGCCCTGGTGCTGCTGTCGATCGTGGTGGTGACGGGGTACGGCGGACAGATCTCGCTCGGCCAGGCCGGGTACGCGGGGCTGGGGGCGCTCGGGACGGCGCTGCTGATGTCCGGGCGGATCCCCGGCCTGCCGGCGCTGCCCGCCGCGCCCGCGCTGTTGTTCGCCGTGCTCGCGACCGCGCCGCTCGGGCTGCTGACCGGCTGGCCCGCGATCCGGCGGCGCGGGCTCGCCCTCGCCCTGGTGACCTTCGCGGTCGGCACGACCCTGAGCCGGTTCGTCTTCCAGCAGCCGTACGCGACCACCGGGCTCACCCTGGAGCGGCCGGCGTTCCTGGCCGGCGACCGCGCCTTCTACGTCGCCGAACTGCTGCTGCTCGGGCTGGGGTTGGTGGTGGTGCGGGCCCTGCACGGGGGCCGGACGGGGCGGGCGCTGAGCGCGCTGCGCGACCACGAACCGGGGGCGGCCGCGGCGGGGGTGAACGTGCCGGGGCTCAAGCTGTTCGCCTTCGTCGTGGGGGCCGCGCTGGCGGCGCTCGGCGGGGGGCTGATGGGGCTGGCCGGGCGGGCGTTCGACGCGGCCACCTTCGATCCAGTGCGCGGGCTGCTCTGGTTCGCGGCGGTGGTGGTGGCGGGCGCGGACAGCGCGTTGGGCGCGGTGCTGGCGGCGGCCCTGCTGATCGGCCTGGACGCGGGGACGGTGGCGGGGGTGTCGGCGGTCGCGGTCGGGGTGCTGGCGGCGGCCATCGGGCGACTGCCGGGCGGCCTGGCGGGGGTGGCGACGCGCTGGGCGGCGGGGTGGCCGACCGGCTCGGTGCCGTCCCGGGGGCCTGCGCTGCCCGAGGTGCCGGCGTTGCCGCCGGGCCGACTGACCCCGGCGGGGCGGCGGGTGCGGGCGGTGATCACGGCGCGCCGGGGCGGCGACGGGACCGCGTCCGCGCCCGTGCCAGGGGAGGCCGGGCCGTGAACGGGACGCGCGGCGCCGCCCGACTGACGGCCCGGGGCGTGGTCCGCCGGTACGGGGGGATCCAGGCGGTGGCGGGGGTCGACCTGGCCGCGCCGCCGGGGCGGGTGACGGCACTGATCGGGCCGAACGGCGCGGGCAAGAGCACGCTGTTCGACTGCCTGGCCGGCACCGCCCGCCCGGACGCCGGCCGGGTACTGCTCGGCGGCCGGGACGTCACCCGGTTGCCCGTGCACGCCCGGGTGCGGCTCGGCCTGGCCCGCACCTTCCAGCAGATCGCCGTCTTCCCCACTCTTTCGGTGGCGGACAACGTCCGGATCGGCGCCGAACAGCGCTCCAGGCGCGACAACGGCGGCGGCGTGACGCGGGAGCGGGCGGCGGAGCGGACGGCGCGGGCGCTCGGCCTGTTCGGGCTGGAGGCCGTGGCGGCGGAACCGGCCGGCGAGCAGCCGACGGGGGTGCTGCGCCTGGTCGAGCTGGCCCGGGCGCTGGCCGGCGGACCGCGCGTCCTGCTGCTGGACGAACCTGCGGCCGGCCTGGACGCCGCGCAGACCGCCCGGCTGCTCACCGTTCTGCGCGGGCTCGCCGGCGACGGCATGGCGCTGCTGCTGGTCGAGCACGACCCGGACCTGGTGGCCGAGCTCGCCGACATCGTGTACGCGATGGCCGACGGCCGGGTGGTCGCCGCCGGACCGACGGCGACGGTCCTGTCCGACCCCCGGGTGGCCCGCGCGTGGGGCGGGGCGGAGCGAGGGCGGGAGCGGGGCGGGAGGTGACAGATGACAGCTGACAACTTTCAGCTGACAGATATCAGATAACAGCTGACAGATAACAGATTTCCAACTCCCAACTCCCAACGGCCTCCCCGCCCCCACCCCTCCCCCGGAGCCCGCCCCATGCCCGTCGAGATCGCCCTGTCCGCCGCGCGGGTGCGGTACGGCCCACTGGAGGCGCTTCATGGCATAGACCTGACAATTCCATCCGGGCAGGTCACCGTCCTGCTCGGGCGCAACGGGGCCGGGCGGAGCAGCGCGCTGCACGCGTTGGCCGGGCTGGTGCGACTGTCCGCCGGGCGGGTCGTCTGGCGGGGGCGGGACGTCACCGCGCTCGACGTGCACCAGCGGGTGCGGCTCGGCTTGGCACTGGTACCGGCGGAGCGGGCGGTGTTCGCCTCGCTCACCGTCGCCGAGCACCTCGACCTCGGCGCCGCCGCCCAGCGCTCCCCCCACCCGGGGTCCGGCCGCACCCGCGAAGCGCTGGCCGTGTTCCCCGAGCTGACGGCGCTGCTCCCCCGGCGGGCCGGGACACTGTCCGGCGGACAGCAGCAACTCGTCGCCGTGGCCCGGGCATTGACGTCAGCCCCACGCCTCCTCCTGCTCGACGAACCGGACCGCGGACTGGCCCCGGCCGTCGCCGCCCGGCTGCACGCCCACCTGTTGGCCTCAGCCACGACGCAGGGCCGAACGGTGGTGCTGACCGCGCAGACGCTCCCGTCCACGCTGGCCGGGGCGGCCGTCGTACACGTCCTGCACCGGGGCGAGGTCGGCTTCTCCGGGGAGCCCGCCGAGCTGAGGACGGTGCCGCAGCGGTGGTGACGAGGGCCGGCGCCGGCCGACGGTCACTGGGCGAGGTAGCCGCCGTCGACCGGGAGAACGGTGCCGGTGATGAACGAGGCCTCGTCGGAGGCGAGGAAGAGGACGGCGGCGGCGACCTCCGCGGGCGAACCGAGCCGGCGCATCGGGTGGAGCTGCTCGATGGCGGCCAGGTACTCGGGGCCGCCGGGTTCGTCGCGCAGCCGGGCGACCCGTTCGGTGGTGATGGTGCCGGGAGCGACGGCGTTGACCCTGATACCGCGGTCGGCCCACTCCACCGCGAGGTGCTTGGTGAGCCCGGAGGCGACGAACTTGGCGGGCCCGTAGACGGCCTGGCCGCGCTGCCCGGCGACGCCCGAGATCGACGAGACGCAGACGATGGCACCGCCCGCACCCCCGCCGGCTGCCGCCCCTGCCCCCGTCCCCGTCCCTGCCCCCGCCCCCGCCCCCGGGGCCATCGCCTCGATGGCGTACTTGCAGGTCAGGAACATGCCCCGGCCGTCGACGGCCATCACGTGGTCCCAGTCCTCGGCCCCGGCCTCGGTGATCTCCAGCAACGGGATCACCCCCGCGTTGGCCACCAGGACGTCCAGCCGGCCGTGCCGTTCGACGGCGGCGGCGATCATGCGCCGGGCGTCCTCGTCCCGGGAGACGTCGCCGACCACCGTGGTGACGGCCTGCGGCAGCCGTTCGGCCAGCCGCCGCAGGCCGTCCTCGTCGAGGTCGGTGGCCACGACCGCCGCGCCCTCGCGGGCGAAGCGTTCGGCGACCGCGCGGCCGATCCCGTTCGCGGCTCCGGTCACCACACAGGACTTCCCGGCCAGCCGCCCGCCGGACGCACTCGTCTCCGTCATGGCACCGGACTGTAACGGTGCGCCGCCGGACGGTAAACCCGGCCGGGAGCGCGTCCGGCGCCGGACTGCTCCGGGCGGGTGAGGGGGCGACCCCGGCCGGTTCAGCCGACCGTGAGGACGATCTTGCCGCGCAGGTGGCCGCGCTCGCTCTCGCGCTGCGCCTCGACCGCCTCCGCCAGCGGGTGGACCCGGTGCAGCGGCAGGCTCAGCCCGCCCTCCTCGAACAGCGCGACCGCGCCCGCCAGCGCCGGACCGTGGTACTCGGTCGGCTCGTTGCCGCCGGTGAACCGGACCCCGTGCTCCGCAGCCCCCTGCCAGTCGGCGATGGTCAGCACGTGCTCCGCACCGCCCGCCAGCTCGATGGAGAGCGGCAGGACGTCCGTCCCCGCCCCGTCCAGCACCCGGTCCACCCCGTCGGGGGCGACGGCGCGGACCCGGTCGGCCAGCCCGTCGCCGTAGACGACCGGCACCGCGCCCAGCTCGCGCAGGTACGCGTGGTTGCCCTCGCTGGCGGTGCCGATCACCCGGATCCCCCGCGCCCGGGCGAACTGCAGCAGCAGGGTTCCGACGCCGCCCGCCGCACCGTGCACCAGCAGGGTCTGGCCGGGTTCGACACCCAGCAGGTCCAGCGACCGCCAGGCGGTCTCGGCGGCGACCGGGATCGCGGCGGCCCGCGTCCAGTCGAGCCCGGCGGGCTTGCGGGCCAGCTTGCCGGCCGCGGCCAGCACGTGCTCCGCGTAGCCGCCGCCCTCGACCAGGCCGAACACCTCGTCGCCGGGCTGCCACTCGGTGACGCCCTCACCGACCGCCTCCACCACGCCCGCCACCTCGTAGCCGACCACGGCCGGGAGGGTGACCGGGAACAGCTCGGCGATCACGCCGGAACGCACCTTGCTGTCCAGCGGGTTGACGCCGACGGCGCGGACAGCGATCCGCACCTGGCCGGCGCCCGGCGCGGGCAGCTCGATCTCGATCGGGTGCAGGACGTCCACGGTGCCGTACTCGGCGAAGCCGATCGCCTTGGTCGGGAAGCCGTCGCTGTCGACGCCCTTGCCGTTGCTGCTGTTACTCATGACGGGATCCACCGTTCTTCCTGAGACCTTCGGAACGGCTCCAGCCTGGTACGGGCGGCGGTCCGGGCCGGCCATCCGTTCGGCCGGTTCCACCTGGCCGTTCGGCCAGGCCGGGGCGGGCGGGCCCGGACTAGGCTGACCGGTATGGCCGAACAGCTGCGCAACGGACCCGCCACCGGCGCCACGAAGGACACGGACTCCGGCTCCGGCGCCGAACCCGGCAGCTGGTCCTGGGACCACCCCGAGGGTGCGCTGGCCCGTACCGCCGAGGTGCTGCGCGCGCCCCGCCCGGCGATCATGTCGAAGCTCTCCGAGGTGGTCGCCGACCTCGTCCCGCACATCGCGGTGGCCCAGCTCAGCGGGGTCTGCACATTCTCCCCGGCGATCGCCTTCGGCCCCGACGAGCTGTCCGCGCGGATCACCAGCGTGGAACTGGCCCAGCTCGCCGAGGCCGTGCCGCCCGGCCGCGCCTGGCAGGGCGAGGCGGTGCTCGCCGGGCGCGCCCGTCCGACGGTCGCCGTCTCGGCGGCCCCGGCGGGCAGCAACGGCGCCCTGCTGGTGCTGGTCCGGGCGAGCGCCGGGCCCCTGGAGCCGCTGCCGGAGGCGCCGCTCGCGCTGCTGCGGCAGCTGTGGGAGCTGGTGACCACGCACTCCCACCACCGGGCCGTGGACGCCGCCCCGGCGCACGCCGCCGTCTCCCGCGCCTCGGCGAGCGCCCGGGCCCGTGCGATCGCCGAGTTGGGCGGCGCCCACGCCTCCGCGCTGTCGGCGATCCTCGCGCCGCTGCGGTCCGCCGCCCTGGACGACGCGACCGCCCGGCGCAACGCCACCGAGCTGGCCGTGACGGCGCTGCTGGAACTGCGCGGCGCCGCCGACCTGGACCGCGAGCTGAGCGAGGAGCCGGCCGCCACCGCGTTCGCCCGACTCGCCGACGCGGTAAGGCCGTTGCTGCGGCACAGTCCGGTCCGACTGGACCTGCTGGCCCCGGCCGAGGGGGACCGTTCGGTGCCCAACGACACCGCGCACACCGCCCGGGCCGCCGTCCGGTCCACCGTGCTGGCCATGCTGGAGCAGGACGGTCTGACGCGACTGCACGTGAGCTGGCAGTTCGTCGACGACACGCTGCGGGCGGTGGTCCGGGACGACGGCCCGGGTCTGCTGAACGCCGACGCGCTCACCGTCCACCGCACCGCCGACCGGATCGCCGCCCTGGCGGGCCGGTTGGCGGTCGACGCCGTCCCGGGTTGGGGGACGACGGTGACCGTCGACCTGCCGTTGCACGTCGCGGCGGCGGCCGTCGGCTCGGCGGATCCGCTGGAGGGGCTCCAGCCAAGGGAGTTGGAGGTCCTGGACCAGCTCGCCCGGGGGCGCCGCAACCGCGAGATCGCCCAGGCCCTGCACATCAGCGAGTCGACGGTGAAGTTCCATGTCGCCAACATCCTGGCCAAGTTGGGCGTGACCTCGCGCGGTGAGGCGGCCGCCCTGGCGCACCGGGCCGGGCTGCCGACGGCCCCGCCCGCGCTCCACGCGGCGTCCTGAGCCGCCCGTCCCCCGTCGGAGCGCCACCCAGTGCTCAGTAGTAGTGCCGCAGTTCCGGCCAGAGCACCGACCAGGGCCGGTCGGTGCCCGAGCAGAGCAGCACGGGCGCGTGCTGCTCCTGGTTCGGGACGCCGTGGCCGTTGTCGACCCGGGCGACCACCCGGCAGTCGGTGAAGTGCCGTTCCGCGCCCGGGAATCCGTCCGGGTGGACGAGCAGCACCGGGCCGTCGAGGCGGTCCGGCGGCGGGCCCCAGTCGGCCAGGCTCATGTGGCCGGAGTACGGGGCGGGCAGGCCGCGGACCGGACCGTAGGCGGCGAGGGCGCCCGCCTCGCCGTAGTCGGCGGCGAAGAGGACGGCGCGGTCCCGGCGGTCGGGCGGGATGGCGTCCCAGCCCCGGGCGGCGGCGTCGGCGAGTTCGGGCCAGCCGATCTGCTCGCCCTGTTCCGCGTAGAGCCGGTTGACGGCCGGGGTGAGGCGGGCCGGCAGCACCGGGAGGGTGACGACGAGGTTGACGGCCGCGCCGAACGCCAGCGCGGTCGCGAACGACCGGATCCGGCGCGGGCCCGCCGCCGCCAGCCGGCGGGCGACCGGTTCGCAGCCGGCCGCGGTCAGGACCAGCAGCGCGGGCAGCGCGTAGTACGGCTTGCCGCCGACCGCGACCACCAGCCCGCAGAGCACCGGGTAGGCGAGCGCGAACGGCCTGGCCCAGGCCGAGTCGGCGTCGTGGCGCAGGCGGCGGAAGCCGGCCAGCCAGACCGGCACCAGCACCGGCGACAGGTAGAGGATCTGCATCGGCACGAACAGCAGCCGGTTGGCCAGGCCGTCCCGCTCGCTGATGCCGCCGGCGACGGTGAGTTGGGGCCAGCCGTGGGCGGCCTGCCACCACAGGTCGGGCAGCGCGACCGCCACCGCGACGGCGGCGCCCGCGACCGGCCACCACCCGCGCAGCACCCGGCGCGGTCCGGTGATCAGGACGGCCGGCACCAGGGCGGCGGCGAGCAACAGGACGAGGTCCTTGTTGAGCAGCGCGAGCCCGGTCGCCGCGCCGACGGCGGGCCACCAGCGGCCGTCGCCGGTGCGCAGCAGGCGCAGGGCGAGCAGGCAGACGGCCAGCCAGCCGAACAGGTCGAAGGTGGCGGTGTTGAGCAGGTGCCCGACCGCGAGCACGAACGCCGAGCAGGCCGCGCTCCCGGCGGCGAGCAGCTGGCCGCCCCATCCGGCGCCCAACTCCCGTGCCAGCAGCGCCACCAGGACGACGGTGGCGGCGCAGAGCAGGACGGACACGGCGCGCAGCCCGGCCGGGCCGTCGCCGAACAGGGCCGTGGACGCGCGCCCGAGGAGCGGGGTGAGCGGCGGCTGGTCGACGTAGCCCCAGTCGGGGTGGCGGCCGGCGAGCAGGAAGTACAGCTCGTCGCGGTGGAACCCGTACCGGCCGGACAGGGCGAGTTGCACCGCGGTCACCGCCGCCGTCACCGCGGCGACCGGCTTCCAGGCGAACGGCCCGATGGCGGAGGGTTCCAGGGCGGACGGAACGACGGCGAACGACCCCCGTGTGTTCACGAAGGCGAGTGTGACAGCCCGCCGTCGGCGCAGGAAGTCGGATCGGCCGACTTCCTGTGCGGGCCCGCCGGCAGGGCGGACCGCACCGCCCCGACTCCCCCGGCACCGACCGCGCCCACCGCGCTCACCGGCCGTGTCCGCCCGGCACGCCCGGCACGCCTGCGGACGCTCCGGCCGGGGCGGTCTCGATCCTGGCGGCGCACAGCACGTTCGGGCGCTTGCAGTCCGCGACCGGCGAGGAACCGGACGGGGCCGACCCCGGACGGCCCGCCGGCGGCTCCTCCCGGCCGTCACCCAGCAGGAGCGTGACGGCGCCACCGCCGACGACCAGCACCGCCCAGACGGCCACCGCCGTCCGTTGCCACCGCCGCACTCCGGCCCCCCGGTTCAGCATGGTCAGCACCCGCCCGACGGGCACGCTACCACCGGGTCCGGAGCGGGCTCACGCCTCCTTCGGGCGGGTCCGGGCGCGCAGGTGGAGGCGTTCGCCCTGCTTGCCGAAGAGGCTGAGCACCTCGACGTCCCCGGCGCCGGTGGAGCCGAACCAGTGCGGGTTCTGGCAGTCGAACTCGGCCGCCTCACCCGGGGCGAGGACGACGTCGTGCTCACCGAGGAGCAGCCGGAGCCGGCCGGAGAGGACGTAGAGCCACTCGTGGCCGGTGTGGGTGGTGAGGGTGGGGGCGTGGTGGCTCGCCGGGATGGTGATCTTGAACGCCCGGGGCTCGGTCTGGTGCCGGGAGAGCGGGACGAAGACCCGGCCGTCGGCGCGTGCCGGATGCTGGTGGACGCGCGGGTCCTGGACGCGCGGGGCGGCGACGATCTCGTCCAGCGGGACGGCGAGGGCGGCGGCGATCGGGAGGAGGAGTTCGAGGCTGGGTTTGCGCTGCTCGGACTCCAGCCGGGACAGGGTGCTCTTGGAGATCCCGGTGGCCTGGCTGAGATCGGCCAGCGACATGTCCTTGCGCTCGCGCAGGCGGCGCAGCCGCGGGCCGATCTGGCGCAGGGTGGCGGCGATGGCGGGGATCGCGTCGGGGTCCATACGGACGATCGAAGCAGGCCGTCCCGGTTCCGGCAACGCGGGTTCCCGCCGCCACCGCCGCCACCGCCACCGCCACCGCCACCGCCACCGCCGACCGGTTACCCCGCCGCCCTCAGCCGACGAGCAGCTGACTGCGCAGGTCGCGGAGGTCGCGCCGGTCCAGGCCGAGCCCGGACGCCAGGTAGGCGTCGAAGGAGCCGAACGTCCGCTGCACCTCGTCGAATCCGGCGTTCAGATACTCGGGCCGGACGTCCAGCAGCGGCTTGTAGACGGCCTGGTAGGCGGGCGGCAGCTGGGCGAGGGTGGCGGCGATCTCGGCGGCCCGGTAGGTGTTGCTGGCGAGGTAGTCGGCCTCGACGGTCTCGCGCGGCACGCCGAGCGCGGTGAGCAGCGCGGCGGAGGCCCAGCCGGTGCGGTCCTTGCCGGCCGTGCAGTGGAACAGGACGTTCTCGTCGTCGCGCTCCACCAGGGAGGTGAGGACGGCGCGGTAGGCGCCGCGGGCGCTGTCGGCGGAGACCATGGTGCGCTCGCCGTCGATCATGGCCTGGACGGCGGCCTGCGGGGTGGTGACGTTGAACGCGCCGGTGTCGGCGGTGCCGAGCACATTGGCGTCGACGGCGGTGGCGCCGGCCGGGAGGCGGTCGGGGGCGGCCTTCCGCTCGGCGGGGGTGCGCAGGTCGAAGACGGTGCGGATGCCGAGGCGGCGGAGCTTGGCGAGGTCCGGCTCGGTCAGCTTGGAGAGGTCGCCCGAGCGGTAGACGACGCCCATCCGGACCCAGTGGCCGTCGGCGGTGCGGTACCCGCCGGCGTCGCGGAAGTTGGGGGCGGAGGCGAGGTGCAACGAGCGGTCGGCGACGACGAGCGGGGTGCCGCGGTCGGGGACGAGCTCGAAGTACCACTGGTCGGCGGCGGGCAGCCCGGTGACGGTGACCGTGCCGGTTCCGGCGCCCTTGGCGACGGGCTTGCGGTGGCGGATGTCCTCCGGGTCGGTGCCGGCGTAGACGGTCACGTGGCGGGCGCCGGGGGCGGTCCAGGTGAGCGTGAAGCCGCCGTCGGCCTGCTGGGTGGCGGTGGCGGCGGTGAACGGGATCGCCTGCCGCGCGGCGGCGGCGGACCCGGCAGCGGCGGGAGCGGACGCGGCGGGAGCGGGGGCGGCGGCGGCCAGCGCCGGGGTGCCGAGGACGAGGGCGCCGGTCAGCGCCACCGCGACCGTCAGGCGGGTGTGGGAGGTGCTCATGACCCGGCACGGTAGGCAGGACGAAGTGGTCCTCCGTGGCCGCCGGATGGCGTACCGGCGACGACTTGTCGAAGTACTGGCGTTCGAGCGGCCGCTCAGTCCGGGTGCGCCATCCCGGCCGCCGCTTCGAGGACGCGCTCGTAGCCGACCTGGACGGCCCACAGGGTCCGCTCGTCGTACTCGGAGTCGTCGGGGCGCCGGGTGCGCCAGGCCAGGGCGGTCTGGAAGAAGGCGTGGTCGCCGGGTTCGAGGGCCGGGAGGGTCCAGCGCAGGGCCCGGTTGTCGTCGAGGTACTCGACGCCCCAGCCGGCCCAGCCGGCCCCGCCGACGTCCACGGTGTCGAAGTACCGGGCCCAAGCCGCCGGGACGCCGCCGAGTTCGGCGCGCCAGTAGAGGTCCTCCGCGTCGGGGCCGCCGAGGTGGAGAACCGTTTCGGCGTCCCAGAGTTCGACGGCGGCGGTCCCCTGACTGCCCGCGTACTCGCTCTCGACTCCGGCCGGGACGTCCCGGAAGGAGGCGGTCAACCGGACCCCGGAGAGCGCGGCCCGGGCGTCGATCCGCCAGACGGCGCCCCAGCAGTTCGCCGCCGGCAGCACCGCGGCGTCCCCGCGCGGCCGGAACGGGCAGAGCAGCAGCTCCAGTTCGGCGCCGGGGTGCTCCCAGTGGTGGATCAGGGCGCCGGTCGGGAGGCGGTCCACCCGCCCGGGCCTCGGCGGCACCGTCCAACCGCCCAGGCGCGCCCGGAGGTCGAGCACGCCGAGCGGCGTGGCCACCGAGGGCGGGGCGGGCACGAGCGGTCCGGGGAGCCGGGCGATGTGGGGCAGGAGGAGCGGCACACCGGGAGCCTAGGACACGGTCGGGTTCCGACACTTTCCGCCACGACTGCCCTACTCTTCGTGACCGATCGGTCGTGATCCGACGACCCGCAGCCATGAGGAGATTCCCGGTGCGACGAATCGCCGGCAGGATCGGCAGCCTTGCCGCCGCAGCAGTCCTCGCCCTGACGATGGCCCAGCCCGCCGGGGCCCAGCCCGCCGGGGCCCAGCCCGCCGGGGCCCAGCAGCGGACGGAGGGCCCGGGCACCCGCGCCCCCGATCCGACGGCCCTCTTCGAGTTCACCGACGTCACCCACGAGACCTTCGTCTTCCGGCTCACCGACGTGAACCGGATCCAGAAGGCCCGGGACATCCTGAGCGGCAAGGAGAAGGAGGCGACGCACGTGATGGCGCGGATCGTGCCGCGTCCGCAGTTCTACAACCCGCGGTGGAGCTACCACATCAACCCGGACACGGTGGAGTTCTTCGCCTTCGCCATCGAGGTGTGCGACGCGACGATCCCGTACATCGAGGAGCACCTGGACGAGGCGGGCGGCGCCTTCCTGCCGGGCTACTACTGGTGCGGCTGGTCCACGAAGCTGACCCGGGAGATCATCCCGTCCTGAGGACCCGCTGCCCTGACGGCCGTCGCCGGGCTGCCCCGTTCCCGCGCTCGGGGAGGAACGGGGCAGCCCGGCGGCGCGTCCGGGGGCGGGCGCGTCAGGCGGTGAAGGCCTGCTGGTAGTCGGGGTTGGCGATGGGGCGGTGGGCGAGGAGGGGTTCGGGGAGGTCGAAGGCCTCGACCAGGGTGAGGGCGTGGTCGGCCAGTCGGCCGATGGAACGTTCCGCCAGGTCCGGCAGGGACTCGGCCTGGCGGGCGGTGAGTTCGCCGGCGGCCAGCAGGGTGGCGGCGTGCGCGTCGATCCGGCGCAGGGTGAAGAGCCGGTGCAGGTCGAGCAGCAGGGCCCGGGCGTCCGGGTCGGCGGCGGCGTCCGCCCAGGCCAGCAGGGCCGCGCCGGCGTCGAGTTCGGCCCGGGCGGTGACGGCGGCGAGGGCGTCGGGGGCGGCGGCGTTCCAGCGGCCCAGGCTGTCCCCGGCGGGGGCCTCGCGCAGCCGGGTCCGGGCCCGGGCCAGCCGGATCCGGCCGACGGCGCGCAGCAGCGCCTGCCGGACGGCGGGATCGGCGAGGTCGGCCGGGTCAGCGGGGTCGGCGGCCCCGGCCCCGGCGGTCCCCCCGGCCGCCGGGAGGGACGTTTCCTCGGTCTCCAGGAGGAGTTCCGCGCCGGCCTTGGCCCAGAGCGCGAGGTTGTCGCCCTCGGCGGTGATGGCGCCCTCGACGTCCGAGGCGAGCACGGTGATCCCGTTGACCGGCAACAGGCCCTGGGCGCCGCAGCGTTCCCGGCTCTCGATGATCAGCTCGCGGGCCTGCCAGGTGATCCAGCCCTTGGCGATGGCGATCTGACGCTCGGCGGCGGCCCGGTCGGCGGAGTCACCGGGGCCGCCGGAGCTGCCGGGGCCGTTGGAAGCTCCGGCGCCATGGCCGGCCCAGCGGTCGACGGCGTCCCGGTGCAGCGCGGTCATCGCGTAGAGCGTGGCGAGGCCGGCCAGCAGCGGACCGTGGTGGGTGCGGTGGCTCCAGATCGGGCGGCGGCGGTCCGGCCGGGTGTCGGCGATCTCGCGGTGGTGCGCGTAGCGGACGGCGGTGGCGAGGGCGACCCGGGCGCCGCCGACGGCGCTGGCGCTCATGCAGAGCTTGCCGGCGGTGACCCGGCCGATCGCGGTGAGGAATCGTTTCCGCTTGCTGCCCAATGAGCTGCTGAGCGTGCCGTCGTCGGCGAGCCGGCCGTGCTCGCCGGTGAGCAGCGCCTCGGGCGGCAGGACGACCCGGTCGAAGGAGGTGAGGCAGTGGTCGACCGGACTGCCGGGGCGCAGCGGCAGGGCCTGGACGGTGACGCCGGGCAGCGGGCCGGACTCGTCGGTGAGCGGCACGTGGAAGAGGAAGACGCCCTGGTCGCGGCCGTCGATGCGCAGCCGCGCGGCGACCACGGCGGACTTCGGGCCGCCGGCGGGGCCGGTGTTCGGCATGAACTTCCGGGCGGCCGGGTGGGGCGTGTGCAGGATGAAGGTGCGGTCGGTGCGGTCGTAGTCGGCGACGGTCTCCAGGGCGGCGGCGTCGTTGCCGTGGCCGAGTTCGGTGCAGAGGAAGGTTCCGACGCGGTCCATCCGCAGGTAGTCGTCGAGCGGGCGCTTGTCGTTCGGGTCGTGGTCGAGCAGGCTGCCGAGGAAGAGGTTGTAGTGGATGCCGGCGAGCACGGTGAGGGCTCCGTCCAGCGGGCCGGTCCACTCGTGCAGCGCGGCCAGGCGGGCGGGGTCGGCGGCCAGGGCGGCGGCGTCGACGGTGTCGTTGACGCGGCGCAGGCGGCGGTAGGAGTCGGCGAGCTGCTCGGCGGGCGGGGTGTCGGTGCGCCGGTACATGGCCGGGTCGGCGGCCAGCTCCCGCCAGTCGCGGTGGACGTCGTGGCGGTGGGCGTCGTAGAGGAGCCGGGTCAGCTCGGCGGCCGTGCCGGTGGGAGCGGCGGTTGGAGTGGCGGCGGAATCGGCGACGGCGCCCGGTATGGAAAGCGTGGTCATGTCATCTCTATTGCCTGATCAGGCCATCGGTCACGGCTTTGTGATCAAGGTCACCGGCGGGATCGCGGAGCGGCCGGCGGCGGACCTCGGCGGCCCCGCCGCGCACAGGAAGTCGGCCGGTCCGACTTCCTGTGCGCCGACCCGTCACATTCCGGCGGGCTACGCCGTCTCCCTCCCGACAACGGCCACGGAGGAGAGCGGGAGGACGAGGACATGGCGCGGCGCATCACCATCATCGGCGGGGGCTTCGGCGGGCTGACGGCGGCGATCTCGGCGGCCGAGGAGGGCGCGGAGGTGACGCTCCACGAGGCGCACCGCCGGCTCGGCGGCCGGGCCAGGACGGCGCAGGGGCCGTACCGGACCAACGAGGGACCGCACGCGTTCTACCGGCGCGGCCCGCACTGGGCGTGGCTGCGGCGGCGCGGACTGGTCGGGCCGCTGGCCCGGATCCCGGTCGGCGACCTGCTGCGGATGCGCTACCGCCTGGACGGCCGGCTGCGCGCGCTGCCGCCGCTCGGGATCTCCCGGCTGGCGACCCGCCGGGACGCGCCGGTCGGCCGGACCTTCCTCGGCTGGGCGAGCGAGGTGGCGGGCGAGCGGACGGCCCGCGCGGCGGCGAACTTCGTGGCCGTCGCGACCTTCCACCACGACCCCGGCCTGCTCTCGGCGGCGTTCACCCAGGAGCGGCTGCGCCGGGCGGCGGGCCTGCCGCCGGAGGCGGTGTACCCGGTGGGCGGCTGGCAGTCGGTGATCGACCGGATGTCGGCCCGGGCGCTGGAGTTGGGGGTGCGGATCGAGACCGGTTCGCGGCTGGAGGCGCTGCCGCCGACCAACAACCCGATCATCGTCGCGACCTCGCTGGACGCCGCGCGCCGGCTGCTCGACGACGACCGCCTGACCGGGGAGAGCGGCCGGACGCTGCTGCTGGACCTGGCGGTGCGGTCGCGGCGCGGGGACGCGTTCGTCGTCTCGGACCTCGACGGCACCGGCTGGGTGGAGCGCTTCACCGCCCAGGACCGCAGCCTGGCGCCGGCCGGCGAGCAGCTGGTGCAGGCCCAACTCCCCCTGGCTCCCGGCGAGTCGAAGGAGTCCGGGCTGGCCCGGGCGGAGCAGCTGCTGGACCTGGGCTTCCGGGGCTGGCGGGAGCGCACGGTCTGGCGGCGGACGGCGGTGGCGGCGGGCCGGACGGGCGCGGTGGACCGGCCGGGGACGACCTGGCGGGACCGCCCGTCGGTCGACCGCGGCGACGGCGTCTACCTGGTGGGCGACCAGGTGGCGGCGCCCGGGGTGCTGAGCGAGGTGTCGTTCGGCAGCGCCCTGGAGGCGGTGTCGCTGGCCCTGGTCCGTGGCCGGGTCCGGCAGTTCAGCCGCTGAGCCCGCCGGCTGCAGGCGGAGCGCTTCACCGACGGGAACGGCGGGGGCGACTCGGCCTGACCAGGTCCCGGTGGCCGCCGGGCGGTTCAGGTCGGGACGACGACGGCCTGGTCACCGTGCGGGCCGAACAGGTGCAGGATCTCGACCGCGTCCGCCCCGGCCGGCCCGAACCAGTGCGGCTCGGCGGTGTCGAACTCGGCCGCCTCGCCCGGGTGGAGGGTGAACTCCCGCTCCCCCACGACGAGTCGCAGCTCACCGGCGAGGACGTAGAGCCACTCGTAGCCGAGGTGGGTGACGAGCCTGGGCTCGCGCGGCGCCAGGACCTGCTTGAACACCTGCACCCGCCCCGGGTAGTCGGTGAGCGGCACCAGGACGCTCCCGGAGTCCCGGTGCCGGGGCCGGAGGTGGACGCGGGGGTCGCCGGTGGCGGGGGCGGCCACCAGCTGGTCCAGGGCGACGCGATGGGCGCGGGCGAGTGGGATGAGCAGGTCGAGGGTGGGCCGCCGGTGGCCGAACTCCAGGCGGGACAGGGTGCTCACCGAGATCCCGGTGTCGGCGGCGAGCGCCTCCAGGGTGAGCGCGCGGCCGTGGCGCAGCGCGCGCAGCCGGGGGCCGATGGCGGCGATGAGCTCGGGGACGTCGTCGTTCACGGGTCCTGATTCTGCCCGGCGCGGGCCGTTCCCCGGCGGCGCCCCGGGCCGTTCCCGGCGTCGTCCCGGGCCGCTCTTTGCGGTTTCCGCAAAGACGCTGGGCCCGCGCCGCCGCCCGGTCCGAGCATGGGCGCGACCGGTACGACGTACCGCCCCGCACCCGTAGGACAAGGACCCGCCCATGGCAACCACGGCAACCCCATCGACCCCGACCACCACCCCGGCACCCGGGGCGGCACTGAGCGCCCGCCGACGCTGGACGGTCCTCGCCGTCTGCGCGCTGAGCCTGTTCCTGGTCGGCCTGGACACCACCATCGTCAACGTCGGCCTGCCCGCGATCGGGCGCGGCCTGGCCGTGGGAACGCACGGCCTGGAGTGGATCGTCGACGCCTACACCGTGGTCCTGGCCAGCCTGCTGATCTCGGCCGGCGCGCTCGCCGACCGGTTCGGGCGCCGCCGGGTCTTCCAGTGCGGGCTGGTGGTCTTCGGCCTCGCCTCGCTCGCCTGCGCGCTCGCGCCGTCGCTCGGCGTGCTGGTCGCGGCGCGCGCCCTGCAGGGCGTGGGCGCGTCGATGCTCAGCCCGGTGGCGCTGGCGATCGTGGTGAGCGCGATGCCCGACCCCCGGGAGCGGGCCCGCGCGATCGGCGTGTGGGCGTCGGTGTTCGGGCTGAGCATGGCGGCCGGGCCGGTCACCGGCGGGGCGCTGGTCGCGGCCTTCGGCTGGCGTTCGGTGTTCTGGGTGAACCTGCCGGTGGTGCTGGTGGCCGTCGTGCTGAGCGTGCTGTTCGTCCCGGAGTCGCGGGCGCCGCGGGCCCGCCGGCTCGACCTGCCCGGCCAGCTGCTGCTCACCGCGGCCGTGTGCGCGACGGTCGCGGTGCTCATCGAGGGGCCGCGGATCGGCTGGGCCGCCGCCCCCGCCCTGGCCGGGTACGCGGTGGTGGCGGCGACGACGGCCGCCTTCGCACTGGTCGAGCGCCGGCGGGCCGAACCGCTGATGGACCTCGGCCTGTTCCGGCGACCGGTGTTCGGCACGGCCGTGCTGGGCGCGGTGGCGGTGTTCGTCGCCCTGACGGTGAGCCTGCTGCTCACCACCTTCCAGCTCCAGCACGCGCGCGGGTGGACGCCGCTCGCGGCCGGCGCGGCGACCCTGCCGATGGCGCTGGGGGCGACGGTGTGCGCGCCGCTGTCCGGGGCCCTGACGAGCCGGTTCGGGCCGCGTCGGCCGCTGCTGCTCGCGGGCGGGTTCACGGCGGCCGGCGGCGTGCTGTGCCTGGTCGGCCGGGCCGAGCTCCCGGTCGTGCTGCTCGCCTACCTGCTGCTCGGCGTCGGGTTCGGCTTCGCCAACGCCCCGATCACCAACACCGCCGTGAGCGGTCTGCCCGCCGACCGCGCGGGCGTGGCCGGGGCGATCACCTCGACGGCGCGCCAGGTCGGTTCGGCGGTCGGCGTCGCGGTCGCGGGCGGCCTGGTCGCGGGCGTGGCCCCGGACGGCCTCGCCGTCGCCGCCCGGCCCGGGTGGCTGGTGGTCACGGCCTGCGGACTGTTCCTGCTGCTGGTCGCGCGGGCCTCCCGCGGGCGCTGAGTGCCGCGTGGAAAACCAGGTGCGCCCCGTTCGGACCCCGTGTTACGGTCGGCCGGTCCGAGCGTGACCAGGAGTCGATCAAAGACCGGTAGAGACGGGAAGGTGAATTGTGGCCACGGTGATAGCCGCTGCGCACGTGCTGCGCGGCGCCCGGAGCGTCCTCACCTCCCGGGTCCCGGTCTGACCATTCCGTTCGTACCGGGGCCCCTTCACACCAAGGGTCTACCCGATCATGTCTTCATCCTCATCCTCCATGCCGTCCTCCTCCGTGCCCTCCTCCCCGTCCTGGCACACCCGGGTCGAGCTGCCCTCCGACGTCCCGGCCGTCCATGAGCTCACCGTGGCCGCCTTCGGCCGTCCGACGGAGGCCGAGCTGCTCGGCCGGCTGCGGACCGACGCCGGGTGGATCGACGCCCTCTCGGTCGTCGTCACCCTCGCCACCGACACCGGCTCCCCCGTCGGCCACGTCGTGCTCACCCGGGCCTTCATCGACGACGTCCCAGCACTCGCGATGGGACCGGTCTCCGTGCACCCCGACCACCAACGGTCGGGCGCCGGTTCGGCCGCCGTCCGGGCCTCGCTGGACGCCGCGCGCGCGATGGGCGAGCGGTACGTCTTCCTGCTCGGGCACCCGTCGTACTACCCGCGGTTCGGCTTCGGCCGGGCCTCGGCGCACGGCGTCACGCTGACCGTCGACGCGCCCGACGAGGCGTGGATGGCACTGAGCCTGACCCCGGCCGAGCACCCGCTGCCGTCCGGGACGGCCCGCTGGGCCGCCGCGTTCGCCATGCCGTAACGACACACGGGCGCCCCGGCCCGGTTTTCCCCTCCAGATACCTGGGATGGAAACCGGGCCGGGGCCTCCCGGAGGATTCCGGTATCGGCACAGCGGGAGCTGGGCCGAGCTCCAGGGCGACCGGCCGGATTCGCACCTCGGCCGACCGGCCGTGGAACCCGACCTGTTCGCGTCCGCGCAGCCCGCACCGGACCACGGGGAACCACGGGGGAACGGGGACACGGGGGAACACGGGGGAAGGGCGGGGGGTCCTGCCGGCTTCGGGCAGCTGCCGGGAGGACCCCCTGCCGCCTCAGTCGGTCGGGGCGACCGTCGCCGGGGTGCCGGCGGTCGGTTTCCGGGGCCGGAGCAGGGGTAACGGGCGCGCGGGGCGTATGAACCGGACACTGCCGTCATGTTAAGGACATGTGTGCGCGCCGTCCGAAGATCGAACGGGCTTTCACTCCTAACACACCGTATGACTAGTATCGCCTCGTCATAAAGCCCGTGCCCCGGACGGTCCGGCCCTTCCGAGCCGACCGCCAGCCCCAAGGAGTCAGCTCTGCGCGCGCGTGCGAATCGGCGGCCCCCGACGCCGAAGACCCCCCGCAGGCGTCGGCCGCGCCTGTCGTTGCGGACGGCACTGCTCGTCCTCTCCCTCGTCCCCAGTCTCGCCATCGCCGCCCTCTGGGCGGTCACCAGCGGCGTGACCATCTTCGCCTTCCAGCGGCAGGCGGCCCAGGGGCTGCTGGCCGAGCGGGCGGGACAGCCGTCCAACATCGTCTACTACAACCTCCAGGAGGAACGCCGGCTCAGCGCCGAGGCGCTCGCCCGGCCCGGCAGCGTCACCGAGCAGCTGAAGAACCAGCGCCGGCTCACCGACGAGGCCGTGCAGAAGTTCCAGGCCCTCTCCGGCGAGACGGCCGACAGCGCGCCCGCCGAGGTCCGCACCGCCGTCGCCGAGACCCGGCGCGCGATGGAGAAGCTGGGCGACCAGCGGGCCGCCATCGACAAGGGCGCCGTCGACCAGCAGAGCGTCTACGCGTACTACACCGACCTGATCACCGTCGACCTGCGGCTGTTCACCGCGCTCAGCCACGTCGACAACGGCGAGGTCACCTGGGTCTCCAAGACCCTGCTCAACTCCTTCTGGGCGAAGGAGATGCTGGCCCGCGAGGACGCGATCCTGGCCCGCGGCTGGCCGTCCGGACGGCTCAGCGCCTCCGACTACCAGCTCGTCCAGCAGGCGATCGGCGCCCAGGAGCACCTGTTCACCGTGCAGGTCGTCCCGTATCTGCCGGCCGCGGAGCGGGCCACCTGGCAGGAGCTCACCAGCGGGCCCGCCTGGCAGGCCAAGGCCGCCGTCGAGCAGGCGCTCGGCCGCCCGGCCACCGCCGACGCGGGCGGCAGCGTCCGGCTCCCGCAGCTCCAGGACCAGTGGCGGCAGGCCGTCGACCAGCTCAACCCGCAACTGGTGCAGGCGATCGAGAAGCGCACCGACGGCGTGGTCGAGGTCGGCAAGGGCTCGATCATCGCGCTGCTCACCCGCGTCCTGCTGACCACCGTGATCGGCCTGGTCGCGGTCGTCGCGGTGGTCGTCACGGGCTGGCGGCTGACCCGCTCGCTGCGCCGCCGGATCAAGGACCTGCACGGCCAGGCACAGGAGTTGGAGCGCACCCTGCCCGAGGTGGTCGAGCGGCTGGCCCGCGGCGAGCAGGTGGACGTCGAGGCGGAGAGCCGGGCGATCACCGCCGGGCCGCACGCGGCCGAACCCGGAACCGGGGCCGCCGGCGAGGCGGCCGACGGGGCGGGCACCGGGGCCGGATCGGTGCCGGACACCACGACCGGCACCGACGAGCTGGCGCAGCTCGGGCAGGCGCTCAACCTGGCCCGCACCTCCGCGCTGGAGACCGCCGTCCGGCAGGCCGAGCAGCACCGCGGCTTCGAGCGGCTGCTCCAGCGGATCGCCCGCCGCACCCAGCTGCTGATCGGTCAGCAGCTGCGCAAGCTCGACGAACTGGAGCGCCGGCACGAGGACCCGGAGGTGCTGGAGGGGCTGTTCGACCTCGACCACCTGACCGCACGACTGCGCCGCTACGAGGAGAACCTGGTCATCATGGCCGGCGGCCAGCCGCAGCGGAAGTGGCGCAAGCCGGTGCCGCTGCTGGACGTGCTGCGCTCCGCGCAGGGCGAGGTGCAGGAGTACCGGCGGATCGTGCTGGACGTCGAGGGCCACCCGTGGCTCTCCGAACGGGCGGTCGGGCCGATCGCCCACGTGGTCGCCGAACT
Organism: Kitasatospora sp. NPDC093806; assembly: GCF_040683335.1. Lineage (NCBI taxonomy): Bacteria > Bacillati > Actinomycetota > Actinomycetes > Kitasatosporales > Streptomycetaceae > Kitasatospora > Kitasatospora sp. NPDC093806. The sequence continues at coordinate 46,248 of NZ_JBFBDO010000006.1, read as the reverse complement.
CATGGAGAACGCGGCGACCTTCTCGAAGCCGCCCACGCCGGTCGACGTCCGGGCAGCCGTCGTCGGGCGCGGGCTCGCCATCGAGATCGAGGACCGCGGGCTCGGCATGGACCCGGAGCAGTACGACGCGGCCAACAAGCTGATGGCCGACGCGCTGGCGGCCGACGCGCTGGCGGCCGAACCGCCGCGGACGGACATGCTGGCGCGGGCGGACGACATCCGGCTCGGCTTCCACGTGGTGGCCCGGCTGGCGGCCGCGGTCGGGCTGCAGATCGAGTTCCGGCCGTCGGCCTTCGGCGGGACCCGGGCGGTCGTGCTGGTCCCCGGCGAGCTCGTGCTGGACGGGGACGCCGGGCTGCCGGACGTCGCGGCGGTCACGCCGCTGCCCCGCCGGGCGCGGCCCGAGCGCGGGGCCGAACAGTGGGGAACCGAGCAGCGGGGGGCCCTCGCGCCGCTCGCCTCGGTGACGGAGATGCCCGCGCCGACCGAACTGCCCCCGTCGGCCGGGGTGACCCCGCTGACCGGGCTGACCGACGTGCACGGGCTGACCGGACTGGCCGCGACGGCCGGCGTGCCGTCGGGAGCCGAGGAGGCGCCGACGCCGGCCGTCGCGGTGGACGAGCAGCAGGAGCGCGCGGCCCGCGTGGCGCCGACGCCCGTCCCGGCCCCCGGCCAGGCGGACGAGCCGTCCGGCAGCGACTGGTTCACCGCCGGTCCCCGCCCGGCGCCCGCGCAGGCCTTCGCGCACGTCGAGTACGTGCCGCCGTCGGACGACGAGGTGTTCGCCGGACCGGTGCCCAGCGGCCGTCCGCACGGCGGCGGGGACGGGGACGGCTATCTGCACCCGTTCGCGGGCCCGGACGCACCCGGCATGCCCGGCACACCCGGCACACCCGGCGTACCCGGCCACGATGTCCCGCCGTACGGCACGCCGTTCAGCGGCACGTCCGGCACCCCGCACGGGGCGCCGTCCTACGACGCCCCCGCCTACCCGGACATCGCCTACGCGACGGTGACCCCGGCCGAGGCGCCGTACGCCGACGAGCAGTACCGGCCGGCCGACCACTACCGGCTGGCCGAGCGGCGCCAGCACCACGAGCCCGCCCCCGCCCCGGCCGTCGAGACCACCACCACACCGTCCTACCCGGCCGCCGACCCGGTCGGCCCGGCCGAGCCGCCGGTCGGCCTCCAGGCGCCGCTCCCGCAGCGGATCCGGCAGGCCAGCCTGGCCGCCGAGTTGCGCGTCCCGCCGCCGCCCCGGAGCCAGTACCCCGGGACCGGAGGCACCGGCACCAGCGGGTCGGCGGGCCCGTTCCAGCGGCCGGCGCGCCGCTCGGGCGCCACCATCGGCGCGTTCCAGCGCCAGTCCCGGGCCGCCCGCGGCCTCGACCAGACCGGACCCGACCACGCCACCGACCACGCCGACGGCCACACCAGCGGCCACACCGGCAGCCCCTTCGCCGGCGCCGTCCAGCCCGACCCGGCGACCCCCACCAGCATCGCCGGCCCCCCGACTCCCGCGACGGGCCCCGCCCCCTGGGCCCTCCCCGCCGCGGACCCCCGAACCACGAGGACGGAAGACCAGTCATGAACCGCACCACCGCCACCCACCAGGACCTCGACTGGCTGCTGGACGGACTCGTCGACTCGGTGCCCGGGACCAGAAGCGCCGTGCTGCTCTCCGACGACGGCCTGGTCGTCAGCCACTCCCGCTCGATCGAGCGGGCCGACGCCGAGCGCCTCGCCGCCGTCGCCACCGGCCAGCAGAGCCTCGCCCGGGGCATCGGCCAGCTCTTCGACGGCGGCCCGGTGCACCAGGTGATCGTCGAGCTGGCCGAGGTCTGGCTGTTCGTCATCGCCGCCGCGCAGGGCACCCACCTGGCGGTGATCGCCTCCCAGGAGGTGGACGCCGAGGTGATGTCGGTGGCCATGCACACCCTGGTCCAGCAGGTCGGCCAGAAGTTGACCACGCCGGTCCGCAGCGAGTTCGACGCCTTCGCCGCCAGGAACCGGGGGTGAGTCCCCGGTGAGGAGGCCGCACTGGAGCGAGCTGCCCGACGAGGACGAGGACGACGACTACGGCGCGGACACGATGGTGCGCCCGTACACCATCACCCGCGGCCGGACGGCGCCCGAACGCGACGACCTCACCCTGATCACGCTGCTCAGCACGGTCGAGGAGCTGGCGGATCCGGTGCTGGCGGCCCGGGGCGCGCGAGCGTCCGGGCCGCACGGGCTCCAGCCCGAGCACCGGCTGATCCTCGAACGGTGCCGGCGGCCGGCCGCCGTCGCCGAGGTCGCGGCCGGGCTCGACCTGCCGGTCTCGGTCACCAAGATCCTCCTGGGCGACCTGATCGCCCAGGGACTGCTGCTGGCCCGGGCGCCGATCTCGGTGGCCCGGGCCGCCGGGGGCGGCGGCCTGGACCTCGGGCTGCTGACGGCCGTACGCGAAGGACTCCGGAGGCTCTGAACCATGGCACCATCCGCACCACTCCCCTCCCCCGCACCCCGGCCCGCGCCGGTCGTCCCGGCCGCCGTGAAGATCCTGATCGCCGGCGGCTTCGGGGTGGGCAAGACCACCCTGGTCGGCTCGGTCAGCGAGGTCGCCCCGCTGCGCACCGAGGAGTACCTGACCCGCGCCAGCGTCGGCGTGGACGACCTGGCGGGCGTGGACAGCAAGGAGACCACCACCGTCGCCCTGGACTTCGGGCGGATCACCGTCAATCCGGAGCTGGTGGTCTACCTGTTCGGCACGCCCGGGCAGGAACGGTTCTGGTTCATGTGGAACGACCTGGTGAACGGCGCGCTCGGCGGGATCGTGATCGCCGACACGCGCCGGCTGGACACCAGCTTCGCCTCGATCGACTTCTTCGAGAGCCGGGGCATCCCGTTCGTGGTGGCGATCAACTGCTTCCACGGCCACAACACCCGCACACCGGCGGAGGTCCGGGCCGCGCTGGACCTCGACCCGCAGGTGCCGATGCTGATCGGCGACGTGCGGGTGCGGACGTTCGGGCGGGACCTGCTGCTGGCGCTGGTCGACCACCTGATGGCGCTGTCGGCCGGCGACCCCGGGCCGGGCTGCTGAAACCTTTCCTCACCTCTCTTCCCCGCACTCCTCCCCAGCTCGATCGATCACCACCGCTTGGAGAACAACCGTCATGACCCCACCCCTGCGCGTCCTCGTCCACGGCGGCGGCATCGGCGGCCTGACCCTGGCCACCGCCCTCGCCGGCCGCGGCCACCGGGTCGACGTCGTCGAACTGCGCGACGCCCTGGAGGCGCTCGGCGTCGGCATCATCCAGCCCTCCAACGCGCTGCACGTGATGCGCGAGATCGGCGTGCTGGAGCAGTGCCTGACGGCCGGCTTCGAGTGGGAGGTGCTCACCATCTGCGACCCGGCCGGTGCCACCGTCGCCAAGATCCCGCAGCCCCGGATGGGCGACGCGCCGTCCAACAACGGCATCCCGCGACCCGCGCTGGCCCGACTGCTGGGCGAGGCCGCCACCGCCACCGGGGCGAGCCTGCGGTTCGGCACGACGATCGCCGAACTCGCCGACGAGGGCGACCAGGTGGCGGTGACGCTCACCGACGGGCACACCGACCGGTACGACCTGGTGGTCGGCTTCGACGGCATCGGCTCCCCACTGCGCAAGCGGCTCTACGGCGACCGGTACGCGCCCGAGTACACCGGCTTCGCCAACTGGCGGGTCACCCTGCCGCGTTCGCCCGAGGTGCAGGGCGTGGTGATGTCCGCCGGGAACCTCAAGGCGAAGGCGCTGCTCACCCCGATCAGCGCGGAACTGATGTACCTGGGTTCGGTGTTCGCCGAGGCCGAGGACTTCCGGCCGGACCCGGCCCGGGCCCACGAGCAGCTGCGCGAGCGGCTGGCCGGCTTCGGCGGACCGATCGCCGAGGCGCTGGAGCAGGTCACCGACCCGGCGGCGGTGGTCTACTCGCGGATCTCCCAGGTCACCGTCGAGGAGCCGTGGCACGTCGGCCGGGTGGTCCTGGCCGGGGACGCCGCGCACGCCTCCACCCCGCACCTGGCCCAGGGCGCGGCGATGGCGGTGGAGGACGCGCTGGTGCTCGCCCAGAGCCTGGACGCCGCCGGGACGGTGCCCGAGGCGCTGGCCGCCTGGGAGGAGCGCCGCCGCCCGCGCGCCATGTGGGTGCAGGCGCTGTCCCGGGCGATCCTCAAGCAGGAGACCGGCACGCCGACCACGCCGGAGGAGGACGAGCTGCTCAAGATCGGCATCCCGGGCGCCGCGCACGTCCTGGTCCAGCCGTACTGACGACTAACAGCTGACAGATTTCAATATCTGTTATCTGTTATCTGTCGGCTGTCATCTGAAATCTGTCATCCGTCAATTGTCAGCCGCCTCCGGTCCGGCGCGGGCTTGTGCCGCGCCGGACCACGGGACAGACTTGACGCCCGTCCGACAAAAAGGCCGCCCACCGAGGGCCGACCAGCCCGAGGGGTGACGGATGACGTCGTCGTCGCTGTTCCGCATGCTCGACCTGCACGAGGCCGTGGAACGCGCCCGGCAGCGGCCGGACGGGCGACTGTTCGTCTCCGACTACAACGGTGGGCACCCCTACGTCGCCGACTACCTCGGCGACCTCGCGCACACCCCGCCCTACCGGCTCGGCGACGTCACCCGCTACTCGGCGATCGACGAGGACCACGTCCTGCGCGCCAAGATCGCCCGCCTGCACGAGAGTTACGACGGCGAACCGTACTCCCCCGACCAGGTCGTGCCGGCCGGCGGCGCCAGCTCACTGCTCGGCACCTTCTGCACCTGGCTGCGCCTCACCGGCCACACCCGGATCCACTACCTGCCGCCGGTCTACTACAAATTCGCCTACTTCTTCCGGCAGTTCGGCATCGAGCCGGTCAAGCTCACCGAGGCGCACGCCCACCAGCCCCAGCCGGACCTCCGGCTCCCGGACGAGCGGACGGTGCTCCTGCTCACCGACCCGGTCTGGTACGCGGGCCGGCGGGTGCCGAAGCTGGTGCTCAAGCAGCTCGCCGAGTGGCAACTCGCCACCGGTTCGCTGGTGTTCGTCGACGGCACCTTCCAGTACATGCGCTGGGACGGCGGCCGCCGCGAGGACTCCGCCGCCCTGCCCGCCGACCTCACCCTGCGGCTGGTCTGCCCCACCAAGTACCTCTCCATCCACGGCTACCGCTGCGCCCACCTGCTCGTCCCCGGGCCGCTGCGCGAACCGCTCGCCGAACTGCACCTCAACCTGCACGGCGACGTCACGATCGCCGACCGGCTGTTCGCCCACCGGGCCGCCGACCTGATGCTGATCGAGGGCAACCACCGACTGCTGGACCACGTCCGCAGCAACCACCAACGGCTCACCCGCGCCGGGGCGTTGGACGCGCAGGCGCAGATCGACACCGGCTACTTCCTGTTCGCCCGCCCCGCCGCCCCGGCGGACCGCCTGCTGGCGCTCGACGGCCGGTACTTCGAACTGCCCGGCCACCCCGGCTACGTCCGGATCAACCTGCTCAACGAGCCCGCCCTGGAGGGCCTGGAGGAACTCGCCGCCTCCCCGCGCTGACCTGACGTCAGCCCGCGATCCGGTGCCGGCGGGCCCAGACCGCCGCCGAGATCCGGGCCACCAGCCGGGCCGCCGGGTCCGCCGCCGCCTCGTCCGCGCCGGAGGCCAGCGGGCCCGTGTAGCAGACAGCCAGCAGGTACGGCGGGCAGTCCGCCGGGTGAACGAGGCCGACACTGTGCCGCACGCCGGGGAACCAGCCGTTCTTGAACGCGACCCTGGTGCCCGGCGGCAGGCCGGCCGCGAGGTCCACCCGGAAGGCGTTGCGCTCCAGCAGGGCGAGCAACTCCGGTTCTCCTTCGAGGGATTGGAGCAGCCGGACGAGGTCGCGGGCGGTGACCCGGTTGTGCACGCCCGCGTCCCGTGCCCGGTAGTCCTCGATGCCGCGCGGGCTGGCGCTGTGGGTGGCGCCCGCGCGGCGCCAGGCCTCGGCGACGGCGGCGTGACCGGTGCGGGCGAGGCAGAGGTTGGTGGCGAGGTTGGAGGAGTGGGTGATCATCCGCTCGGCGAGCAGGCCCAGCGGGGCGGTGCGGCCGAGCAGGGCCCAGGGGACGGGGTCGCTGTCCCAGTCCGGGTCGTTGCCGAACTCGCCGCCGGCCCGGGACTCGAAGGCGTTCACCACCGGGACGTGCGCGTCGAGGTCCGCGCCGCTGCGGTGCAGCGCGGCCAGGACGGCGACCTTCATCGTGCTGGCGGCGTCGTGCGGCTCGTCCCCGGCCCGCTCGAACACCGGCTTCCCGCCCCACGGGGCGACCACTACGGAGAGCATGTCCGCCACGGTTCCCACCCACGCCGCCGCCCAAACCGGCGCCTACGTCCAGGTGCGGGACTCGGTGAGCAGGTGGGCGTGCAGGTCGGCGAGGCGGGCGTCGGCGAGGGTGCCGGACCGGGTGGCGAGGTAGAAGGTGTTGATCGGCGGCAGGTCCGGCCGGAGCAGCTGGACGAGGGTGCCGGCGTCGAGTTCGCGCTCGCACAGGTAGGTCGGCACCACCGAGACGCCGGCCGAGGCGGCAACCGCCGCGATCACCGCGCGCAGGTCGGGCACCACCACGGCGGGCGAGCCGGGCGGCGGCGCGGAGAAGACGGTCTGCCAGTAGCGGCGGATGATCGGCAGGGTCTCCGCGTAGGCGATCAGCGGGACCTTCTCCAGGGCTTCGGGACGCCGGAGCGCCAGCCCGTCGCGCAGCAGCCCGTCGGCGATGCCGGGCGAGGCGACCAGGGCGAACTCCTCGTCCGTCAGCGGCACCGCGTCGACGCCCCGGGAGCGCGCCGGGACGGTGGAGACGACGAGGTCCAGGTGCCCGGCGCGCAGGCTCTCCAGCAGGCCGGCCGCCTCGCCCAGGCTCACCCGGACGTCCAGGCCCCGGGCGATCAGCCCGCCCAGGCTGGGCAGGACCCGGGCGGCGATCAGTTCGGCGGGTCCGCCCAGCCGGAGCGGCCGGCTGCTCGGGCTGCCGCCGAAGTGCCGCCGGACGGCGATGTCGAGCTCGGCGAGCGGGTCCCGGACGTCGTGAGCGAGCGCCTCGCCCTCGACGGTGGGCAGGGCGCCCTTCGGCGTGCGGTGGAACAGCGGGCCGCCCAGCGCGACCTCCAGGCCCCGGATCTGCTGGGTGACCGCGGGCTGGGTGATGCCGAGTTCGCGCGCGGCCTTGGTGAAGGATCCGGTGCGGTAGACGGCGATGAACGTCTGCAGCCACCCGAGTTGCACTGCCCGGCCCCCCGATACCGGAGGGCCTTGACACGCCCGGTGGCGGTGTCGGCTCCGTTCCCCCCCTCCGGCCGAATCTACCGGAGGCGCCACCGCCGGCCGCCCGCGCCCCGCCCCGTCCGCGCGCTCCCGTCCGCGCGCCCCTGACCGCGCGCCCCCGCCCCCGGTCGCCGGGGCCCCGTCAGGCGGTGCCGACCTGCCGGAGCGCCAGCCTGGCGACCTCGGCGGCGGAGGCCGGGTTCTGCCCGGTGACCAGGCGGCCGTCGGCCACCGCGTACTCGGCGAAGGCGTCCGTCTTGGTGACCACCGCACCGAGCCCGGTCAGCGCCTCCTCCAGCAGGAACGGCACGGTGCCGGCCAGACCGACGGCGGCCTCCTCCTCGTTCGTGAAGGCGGACACCCGCTTGCCCGCGACCAGCGGTTCGCCGTCCGACAGCACGACCGGCAGCAGTCCGGCCGGCCCGTGGCAGACCGCCGCGACCACGCCGCCGTTCTCGTAGACGGTGGCGGCGAGTTCGGCGATCTCCCGCGCGTCCGGGAAGTCCCACATGCTGCCGTGGCCGCCGGCGAAGTAGACCGCGGCGTAGTCGTCGCCGTTCAGTCCGGCGGCGGTGGGCGTGTCGGCGAGGGCCTCGGCGTGCTCCCGGAGGAAGGCGGCGGTGACCTCGTCCGCGGGGTCGACGCCGTCCTGCGGGGCGGCGCCGCCGCGGACGGAGACGAAGGCGAGGTCCCAGCCGGCCGCGGTGAAGACCTGGGCGGGGTGGGCGACTTCGGGGACGTAGAAGCCGGTCTTCCGGCCGGTGTCACCGAGGGTGTCGTGCGAGGTGAGGGCGAAGAGCACGGTGGGCACGGTCGATCTCCTTCAGCGGGAACCAGGGCGCCGGAGGCGGTGACGGCGTTGCCGTCCGACCCGTCCCCCGGCCGTTTTCCACGCTAGGGAGCGGCGCGACGCCCGCCAAATAGCGGCCGCCGCACTCCCCGATAACGGAAACGATGCCCCCGGCGGCAGCCCCAGGGGCTATCCCTCCGCCTGGTCGGGATGGCGCGGGTGCCGCTTCCGTATCCGCCTGGGGGCGAGGCGGGCGGCCGGGAGCCGGGTGGTGTCGAGCGGTTCGAGGTCCGCCGGCCCGCCCGGCCCGCCGTCGGCGAGCGCGGCGAGGTAGCGGGCGCGGGGCGCGGGCGCGGCGCCCAGGCTGCGGACGTGCGGTGAGTCCCACTGGGCGTCGAGCAGTCTGCCCCCGGCGGCGGCGAACCGGGCGGCGAGGTCGGCGACGGCGACCCGGGCGGCGTCCGAGCGGCGGTGGAACATCGAGTCGAGGCTGAGCACCGGCCCGACGGCGATGCCGAAGACGCCGCCGACCAGGTCACCGCCCGACCACACCTCGGCGCTGTGGGCGGCGCCCAGCCGGTGCAGTCCGGTCAGGGCCTGCTGTAACTCCCCGGTCAGCCACGGTGGTTCGCGCCCCTCGGCGCAGGCGGCGAGGACCTCCGGGAAGGCCCGGTCGGCGGTGGTCCACCAGTCCAGGCGGTTGCGCAGCAGCCGGGCGAGCTTGTGCCCGATGCGCACGCCGCCGGCGTCGAGCACCGGGCGCGGGTCGGGTGACCACCAGGCGAGCGCGTACGGGTCCGCGTGGTCGGAGCCGGGCAGCAGGGCGACCTCACCGGCCGCCACCGCGTCCTCGAAGCGGGCCTCGTTGAAGGCGCTCGCATAGTCGTCGGCGGCGGGCAGCGGGAACAGGCCGCGCCGGTAGGCGGCGAGCAGCACCTCGGGCGCCAGGTCGGCGCCGAACGCCACCGGACCGTCGGCCGGCGCCCGTCCGACGTCGACGGCGGCGAACAACGCTTCGGCGGCGGGTACTTCGTCGCGTTCGCGGCGGGAGCTCATCGCATCGCCCCCAGCGGCGGGGCGAGGAAGCCCTCGGCCGTCAGCCGGTCCAGGTAGAAGTCCAGCAGTCCGTCGTCGACGGAGGGCAGCACCACTCCGCTGCCGGCCAGGGCGTGTTCGGTGTTGGCCCGATCGAACAGTGGGAACGTGGGGCGGAAGTACATCTCGCTGATGGAGAGTTCGGTGCCGGGGACGCGGTCGACGAAGAGCGGGACGAACGGCGTCATCGGGTGGGTGGGGTGCCCGGCCGCGAACCGGACCAGACCCTGCACCCACTCCCCGTACGGCACCTCGTCGACCGGGTGGCCGCGCACGCGGAGCCGCTCGGCGAGGTCGGCGAGGGCCGCCGGGCGGGGCGAAGTGACGTGGTACACCTCGCCGTTGGCGGGTGCGTGGGCGACGATGTGGCTGAGCGCGCGGCTGAACCGGTCGGCCGGGACGAAGTCGAGCGGGAGCCGGACGTCCGGGCAACTCCCGCTCTCGGCCATGTACTTGATCAGCGCGCAGATCTCGGTCCCGGTATTCATCACGCCCGTGCGCAGGTCGCCGGTGACGTCGTTGGTGCGCAGCACGGTGACCGGGAGCCCGGCGGCGGCCGCGTTGTGCAGCAGCTGCTCGGCGACCCACTTGCTCTCCACGTAGCCGACGGCGAGCCGGTCCGGATGGGCGAGCGGGGTGCGTTCGGTGACCTCGCCGACGCCGGCCGGGCCGAAGCCGGCCAGGACGGCGAGGGTGGAGAGGTAGTGGACCGGGATGCCGCGCTCGTGCCCGGCGAGCCGGACCACCTCGCGGGTGCCGTCGACGTTGGCGGCGCGCAGCTGGTGGTAGGGGTAGATGAAGTTGACCTGGCCGCCGAGGTGGTGGATGGCGTCCAAGGATCCGGCCAGCTGCTCGAACTGATGCTGCGTCAGGCCGAGCAGCGGTTCGGCGAGGTCGCCGACCAGCGGGACGACCCGGCGGTCGGCGAGGTCGTGCCGGAGGAAGCGCTGCTGGGCGGCGCGGATGCGTTCGAGGGCGTGTTCCTCGTCTGGAGCGCGGACCAGGCAGTGGATGCGCGCGGCGGTGGTGTGCAGCAGGGCGTCGAGCAGGTGGGCGCCGCAGAAGCCGGTGGCGCCGGTGAGCAGGATCTCGGCGGGTTCGGCGCGGGACGGCGCCGGGTGCCAGGACTGGCGGACGGGGGTGTCCAGCCGGGCCTCGGCGACCCAGTCGACGGCGGCCTCCCCCGCCCCGTCCCGGCTGGAACCGGCCGAGCCGGCTGCACCGGTCGAACCGGCTGGACGGGCCGAGCGGGCCGAACGGGCGGCGAGGGTGGCGGCGGCGAAGGCGCGCAGGGTGGGGTCGCGGAGCAGCGCGCGGGTGAGGAGGCGGATCCGGGTGACGTCGATGCCGAACATGATCCGGGCGCGGGCGAGCATCTCCATGGCGAGCAGGGAGTTGCCGCCGAGGTCGAAGAAGTCGTCGTCGGGGCCGACTTCCTGGACGCCGAGGAGTTCGGACCAGAGGTGGGCGACGCCCGCCTCCACGGCACCGCCGTTCCCGTTCCCGCCGCCGGAAGCCCCGCCGGAAACGGCAGCGGGCGCGGGGGCAGGCGCCGGCGCGGCGACCGGGGCAGCCGGGCCGGCCGGCCGCCGCTGGAGCTGCGGGCGGGTGCTCGGCAGCCGGCGGCGGTCGATCTTGCCGGCCGGGGTGAGCGGCATGGTGTCGAGGAGGACGAACTCGGCGGGGACCATGAAGTCCGGCAGCCGTTCGGCGAGGTAGGCGCGGATCCGGCTGCGCCGGGCGCGGGCCCCGGAGGCGGTCCGGTCGGTGAGGGTGTAGTAGGCGGTGAGCACGCGGGCACCCTCGGCGCCCTCGGCGTCGCCGTCGGCGTCGCCCTCGGTGGCGGCGGTGTCGGCGGTGACCCGGGCCTGCCGGACGTCGGGGTGGGCGGCCAGCACGGACTCGACCTCGGCCGGGTCGACGCGGTGGCCGCGGACCTTCACCTGGTCGTCGAAGCGGCCGATGATCTCCAGGTGGCCGTCGGCGCGCCAGCGTCCGGCGTCGCCGGTGCGGTACATGCGTTCGCCGGGGGCGGGCGCGTAGGGGTCGGGGAGGAACGTTTCGGCGGTGAGCCCGGGGTCCTTCCAGTAGCCGCGGGCCAGCCCGGGACCGCCGAGGTGGATCTCGCCCTTCTCGCCGGGGCGGACCGGGGAGAGCCGGGCGTCCAGGACGTGCACCCGCACCCCGGGCAGCGGCCGGCCGATCGGCACGGGCGCGACGTACCCACCGGTGCGCGAACCGTCGACCCGGGCCCCGTCGACCCGAGTCGGCCCCTCGACGTGAGCCCCGTCGACCTGAGCCGCCCCCTGCGGGGCGAACCCGTGGGCGCCGGGCGCCAGCACCTCCGCCGTGAGGTCACAGAGCGTGGACGTGATCGCGGCCTCCGTCACCCCGTAGGCGTTGACCAGCCGGACCCCGGGCAGCCGGTCCAGGCAGGCGCGGCAGTCGTCGGCGTGCACGGTGTCGCCGCCGACCACGATCAGCCGCAGCCCCTCGGGCGCGGGCCCGCCGGGCGGCAGCAACCCGAGCACGTGGTGCCAGTAGGCGGGCGTGAGGTCGGCGACGGTGAGGCGCAGCTCGCGCATCCGGTGGACGAGTTCGGTGGGCGCCCAGGTGTGGGCGCCGCCGAGGACGAGGGTGGCGCCCGCGGTCAGGGTCGCGAAGACCTGTTCGAGCGAGGTGTCGAAGCCGAGGGCGGCGAGCTGGAGGACGCGGTCACTCGGGGTGAGCGCGTAGGCCTGGACGACCCGGTCGAGGGTGAAGACCAGCGAGCGGTGGGTGACCGGGACGCCCTTGGGGGTGCCGGTGGTCCCGGAGGTGTAGATCAGATAGGCGAGGTCGTCGGGGCCCGCCGCGTCCTCGGGAACGGCGCCACCGGAACCGTCCGCACCCCCGCCCTCCGGACCGCCCCCGACCTCCGGCCCGCCCGCGTCCGGCGCGAGGACCCGCACCCCCGGGAAGCTCCGCCCCGCCGGCGCGACGACGAGCCGCGCGCCGCAGTCCTCGACCAGCCGGTCCAGCCGTCGCTGCGGGTGGGCCGGCTCCAGCGGGAGGAAGGCGCCGCCGGCCTTGAGCACCCCGAGCCAGGCGGTCACCAGGTCGGCGCCGCGCTCCAGGCAGACCGGGACGACCTGTTCGGGGCCGACGCCGTGGGTGCGCAGCACGGCGGCCAGCCGGTCGCTGCGCCGGTCGAGTTCGCGGTAGCGGAGCGTCTCCTCGTCGGCGACGACGGCGACGGCGTCCGGGGCCTGCGCGGCGCGGGCCCGCACGAGCCCGTGCACGGTGCCGTCGGCACCGGCGGTACCGACCCGAGCACCGGCCCGAGTGGCCCCGCGCCCGACCCCGAGGCCCGGCCAGCGCCACTCGCGCTCGACGTACGTCCGGCACTCCTCGTGCCGGGCGGGCCCGAACACGGTGCGCCAGCCGCTCGGAACCGTGAAGTCCCCGGGCCAGATCGTATACTGACCGTTCTCATTGCAGAGCACGGCGTGACGTCCGGAGTCCACCCCGGGACGTGCGCCCCGTGCGCTGTCTGCTGCGTCGTCCACCGGCTTGACCTCGTGCTGTGGCGGCAGAATGCTGGGAGGTGCGACATTTCCGACTATACGCACTCAAGGCCCATTTCGAACGCCCGGCCCAACCCGTCACCACGGGTCACCGCCGGGCGGATCTCCGGACCGTCCGAACGGGCGGCCCGACCACCCCGACCACCCCACCCCTCGCCCGAACTCCCCTGCCCGACCGGCGGGGTGATGTCGTGGAGGAGGTAGCCTCGTTGACACGCCGGCGCCAACGCCTGATGGTCTGTTACCTGGTGTGGATGATGCTGTTCACCGGCATCTACTACGCCAACCCCTCCCAGCGGATCATCTGGTGGACGGGCATCGGCCTGGGCGGCGTCGCCGCCATCGTGGCCGGAGTCCGTCTCAACCGCCCGTCCCACGCGCTGTTCTGGTACCTGCTGGCGCTCGCCAACCTCAGCTTCACCGCGGGCGAGGTGGTACAGGTCATCCAGATGCAGTTCCTGCACCTGGGCAGCCCGTTCCCGTCCGTCGCCGACGGCTTCTACCTCGCCGAGTACCTGCTGTACGCGGCGGGCGTGTTGGGCTTCATCCGCTGGCGGACCGCGCATCAGGACCGGGCCAGCCTGCTGGACGCGCTCACCCTCACCATGGGCCTGGCGCTGCTCGCCTGGATCTACCTGATCCTGCCCTACGCCCGGGACCCGGACCTCAGCTGGTTCCAGAAGGCCGTCTCGATCGCGTACCCGCTCGGCGACGTGGTCATCCTCGCCCTGCTGCTGCGCCTGCTGGTGCCGCGCGGCGGGTTCAGCCGCGCGCTCCAGCTGCTCACCGTCGGCACGGTCGGCCTGCTGGTCTCGGACGTGCTGTACGGGCTGATCCTGCTGCACGGCAGCTGGCACATCGGCACGCCGGTCGACCTCGGCTGGGCGCTGTTCTACACCTGCTGGGGCGCCGCCGCGCTGCACCCGTCGATGGTCGAGCTGACCAGGCCGATCCCCAGCCAGCAGGCCGACCTCAGCGCCGGCCGGCTGGCCCTGCTGACCCTCGCCTCGCTGATCGCGCCGAGCATCCTGATCATCGAGTCGCTGAACGGCAACACCAGCAACGCGGGCGTGATCGGCGCCTTCTCCGCCCTGCTCTACCTGCTGGTGCTCGCCCGGCTCGCCGTCGCGGTGCGGGCGCGCCGGCAGGCGATGGCCCGGGAGCGGGCGCTGCGCGAGGCGGGTGCCGAGCTGACCGCGGCCGTCACCGTGGAGGAGGTCGCCGACGCGGTGCAGGCCGCCGCGTCCACCCTGATGCCCACCGAACCGGGCCACGTCGCGCTGCTCGCCGTCACCGAGGGTGGCGTCCTGCACGTCCGACACGCCGAACGCGGCGCCGACCGGCACCCGCTCGCCGACCGGCCCGACCACCCGGACGCGCCCGACGATCCCGACCACGACCACCCCGACACGCCCGACCACCCCGCCAGCCGCCGCGAACCCGACGAGGTGCTCGCCCTCGCCGCCTACCGGGAGACCCGGCTGCTCCCCGTCGAGGACATCGGCAGCGACCTCGCCACCCGCCTCGACGGCATGCCCTGCGCCCTGCTCTGCCCGCTCACCCTGGCCGAGCGCCCCTCCGGCGACCCGCTGATCGGCGCCCTCATCGTCACCGGCACCGAGCAGGAGCTCACCAGCCTCTGGGGCTCGCTGGAGATCCTCGCCGCCCAGGCCGCCCTCGCCGTCGAACGCGTCATGCTGAGCCAGGAGATCACCCGGCGCGACAGCGAGGCGTACTTCCGCACCCTGGTGCAGAGCGCCAGCGACGTCATCCTGATCCTCAACGCCGACGACTCCGTCCGCTACGCCTCCGCCTCCTCCGCCGAGCGCGTGCTCGGCTACCCGAACCTGCACGGCACGCTGATCACCGACCTCGTCCCGCCCGAGGACAGCCGCGCCGTCGGCAGCGCGCTGGCCCGGATGCGCGGCATGGACGGGGCCGGCGGCCGACTGGGCCGGGCCGGACGGATCGGCCGCTCGGGCGGCGACGCCCAGCGCGAGCACTGGCGGCTGCTGCGCGCCGACCGCACCCCGATCGAGGCCGAGGTGCGCTGCAACGACCTCCGCGACGACCCGACCGTCGGCGGGCTGGTGCTCACCCTGCGGGACGTGACCGAGCAGCGGCAGATGGAGCGGGAGCTCACCCACCGCGCCTTCCACGACTCCCTGACCGGCCTCGCCAACCGCGTCCTCTTCCAGGACCGGGTCGGCCACGCGCTCTCCCGGGGCGAGCGCAGCGGCGCCGTCACCGGGGTGCTCTTCATCGACCTGGACGACTTCAAGGTGGTCAACGACACCCAGGGGCACGCGGTCGGCGACGAGCTGCTGGTCGCCGTCTCGCTGCGGGTCTCCACCGCGCTGCGCACGTCCGACACGGCGGCCCGGCTCGGCGGCGACGAGTTCGCGGTGCTGGTGGAGGACGCGCTGCGGCCGGCCGACGTCGGCTCGATCGCGGACAGCGTGCTGGCCGCCTTCGCCGAACCGTTCAAGCTGAGCGCGGGCGCGGTCCGGGTGACCGCGAGCATCGGGGTGGCGACCACCGAGGACAGCGTGGACGCCACCGAGCTGCTCAGCCACGCCGACCTGGCGCTGTACTCGGCGAAGGCGGCGGGCAAGCGGCAGTGGTGCCACTACCAGCCGGCGCTGCAGGCCGGGCTGGTGAAGCGGCACGAGCTGAACGAGAACCTGGACACCGCGATCGCCGAGTCCGCGTTCCGGCTGTACTACCAGCCGATCGTCGACCTGGCGACGGGTGACCTGGTCGCCTTCGAGGCCCTGGTGCGCTGGCCGCACGACCGGCGCGGCATGGTGCTGCCGGACGAGTTCATCGCGCTCGCCGAGGAGAGCGGCCAGATCGTGCCGCTCGGCGCCTGGGTGCTGGAACGCGCGGCCCAGGAGGCGGCCGGCTGGCACCGGCTGAGCTCGGCCGTCCGCACGGCCGCCGGCCTCCCGCCGCTACGGGTCAACGTCAACGTCTCGGCCCGCCAGTTCCGCGACGCGGGCTTCGTCGACGTGGTGCGCGGCGCCGTCCACAGCTCGGGCATCCCGGCCGAGTCGCTGGTCCTGGAGCTCACCGAGTCCGTCCTGATGCGGCGCGACGACCGCGTCCACACCGACATGCGCACGCTCGGCGAGCTGGGCGTCGGCATCGCCATCGACGACTTCGGCACCGGCTACTCCTCGCTCTCCTACCTGCGGGAGTTCCCGATCTCGATCCTGAAGATCGACAAGTCCTTCATCGACGGCCTGGGCCTCTCCCAGCAGCAGTACGCGCTGGTCGAGGGCATCACCCGGATCGCCGACACCCTCGGCGTCCAGGTCATCGCCGAGGGCATCGAGAACCCCGAACAGCGCGACCTGCTCGCCGCGATGGGCTGCCCCCTCGGCCAGGGCTACCTGTTCGCCCACCCGCTCACCCCGGACCAGGCCCGCGCCCTGATCGAGGAACGGACCGTCACACTCCGGAAGCCTGCGTGAAGTCCGCCGTCGCACCGAGCACCAGCAGGTCGTCGTCGTCCACCGTGTAGCCACGGATGTCGAAGACCAGCTTCGCCCGCGGGACCTCCCTCGGCACGTCCACGGTGAGGGTCAGCGTGGTGTCGCCCTTGGGGATCGGGCTCTTGCCGTCGCTGGTGGCGCAGGACAGCTTCAGCGTTCCCTCGCCGCGCAGTTCGGCGAGGAGGTCGTAGTCCTTCGTCAGGAGCTTGATCAGCCCCAGCTTGACGACGACCTGGAGGTACGCGCCGTCCGCGATCTCCGTCTGCGCCGTCGCGCTGATGGTGAAGACATGGGTCCGCCCCGGGGTGAGCGGGGTCGGGCTCAGCTCGATGCCCGTGATCAGCAGGGCGTCCGCCGGCGAACCCTTGTCCGTATAGCTCCACGTGGCCATCGCAAATCTCCTCAAAGCAAAGGGAGTTGATCACACAACGGCTGTTCAGTCTGGCGCGCCCATCGTCTCACACCGCATGGCGAGCCATTCAAGCCACTCGAACGGGTGATCACCCCCGCCGGAAGACACCGGCCCGGGCCGCGGCCTCGGCGGCGTCGGCGGCGCGCTGGGCGGCCGGCTCGTCCAGCGGGTCGCCGGTGGTGAGCATCCGGTAGTACAGCGGGGCCGAGACGGCGCGGACGACCTCGGCCGGATCCGTCCCGGGCGGGAGTTCACCACGCTCGACGGCCTCGGTCACGCACGGGGCCCACTCCTCCACCCGGGCCCGGTAGAAGCGGTGCAGGGCCTGCGCCGCCGCCTCGTCGCAGGTGGCGGCGACCAGCACCGCGCGGAACAGGGCGCCCTGCCGCGGGTCGGCGAGGGTGCGCTGGACGAGGCGGGCGTTGGCGCGCAGGTCCTCGCGGAGCGAGCCGGTGCGGGTGCGCGGCAGGGACTGCTCGGCCATGTCGGTGAGCAGGTCGGCGAGCAGCGCGCCGACCGAGCCCCAGCGCCGGTAGACGGTGGTGCGGCCGACCTCGGCGCGGCGGGCGAGGTCGGCGAGGTCGAGCCCGGCGAAGCCGACCTCGACCAGGGCGTCCTCGGCGGCGCGCAGCACGGCGGTCCGGACACGGGCGGTGCGGCCGCCCGGTCGCTGCATCTCAGACGCCATTAACGGGACTCCTGTTCCATTAGGCCCAGCGCCGGTGCTAGGGTCGGTCACATCTTAACGGAACGCCAGTACCGTTAGCGAAGGGAAACCGCATACCCATGGAGTACCGCCAGCTCGGCGCGTCCGGCCTCAAGGTCCCCGCGCTCTCCTTCGGCACCGGCACCTTCGGCGGCCGCGGCCCGCTCTTCGGCGCCTGGGGCACCACCGACGCCACCGAGGCCCGCCGCCTGCTCGACATCGCCGTCGACGCCGGCGTCACCCTGTTCGACACCGCCGACGTCTACTCCGACGGCGCCTCCGAGGAGGTCCTCGGCCAGGCGATCAAGGGCCGCCGCGACCGCGTCCTCGTCTCCACCAAGGCCGGCCTGCCCACCGGCGACGGCCCCAACGACGCCGGGACCTCCCGCGCCCGCCTGATCACCGCCGTCGACGCCGCCCTGCGCCGCCTCGGCACCGACTACCTCGACCTCTTCCAGCTGCACGCCTTCGACGCCGCCACCCCCGTCGAGGAGGTGCTCGCCGCCCTCGACGACCTGGTCCGCGCCGGGAAGGTCCGGTACACCGGCGTCTCCAACTTCTCCGGCTGGCAGCTGATGAAGTCGCTCGCCGCCGCCGACCGCGACGCCCGCCCCCGCTACGTCGCCCACCAGGTCTACTACTCCCTCGTCGGCCGCGACTACGAGTGGGAGCTGATGCCGCTCGCCCGGGACCAGGGCGTCGGCGCCCTGGTGTGGAGCCCGCTCGGCTGGGGCCGGCTCACCGGCCGGATCCGTCGCGGCGCCCCGGTCCCGCCCGGCAGCCGCCTGCACGACACCGCCGACTACGGCCCGCCGGTCGAGGAGGAGCTGCTGTACGACGTGGTCGACGCCCTCGACGCGATCGCCACGGAGACCGGCCGCACCGTCCCCCAGGTCGCGATCAACTGGCTGCTGCGCCGGCCGACCGTCTCCTCCGTCATCATCGGCGCCCGCAACGAGGAGCAGCTGCGGCAGAACCTCGGCGCCGTCGGCTGGGAACTGACCGCCGACCAGGTGGCCCGCCTCGACGCGGCGAGCGCGCGCACCGCCCCCTACCCCTACTTCCCGTACCGCCGCCAGGAGGCCTTCGCCCGCCTCAACCCGCCGCTGGCCGGGTAAACCGGTTGTCCTCGCAGGTCAGGGCAGGGCATTGTCTCGGACATGATCGAACTCCGCGTGCTCACTTCAGACGACTGGCGGCTCTGGCGCGGGCTGCGGCTCGCCGCCCTGGCCGAGGCGCCGTACGCCTTCGGCTCGACCCTCGCCGACTGGCAGGGCGAGGGCGACCGCGAGGAGCGCTGGCGCTCCCGGCTGGAGATCGCCGGAGCCCGTGACCTGGTCGCCTTCGTCGACGGCGAGCCCGCAGGGATGGCGACGGGCGTGCCGCAGGGCGAGGACGCGGAGCTCATCTCGATGTGGGTCGCCCCGACGGCGCGCGGCCGAGGCCTCGGCGAGCAGCTGATCGCCGACATCGAGCACTGGGCGGCCGAGCAGGGCTTCGCCGCCCTGCGCCTGGCCGTGATGCCGGACAACGCCCGCGCGATCGCCCGCTACGAGCACTGCGGCTTCAAGGACACCGGCGAGCAGGGCGACCTGCTGCCCGACGGCCTCCGCCACGAGGTCCTGATGGCCAAGCCCTTGCGCGCCGGCTGAACCCGCCCCGCCCACGCCGACGGCCCGCCGCGCGCCTTCCGGTGCGCGGCGGGCCGTCGGACTGCCGTTACTCCCCCTGCCTCCTCAGGTGCCGGGCGAAGAAGCGGGCTCCGTCCTCCATCTCGAACCGCGGGACGCCGGTGTGCCCGCCCAGGTTGGCGTGCAGCGACTTCTCCTGCGAACCGAAGGCGTCGAACAGGTCCAGGGCCGCCTGCCGGTCGTTCCCCGCGTCGTCCCACTGCAGCAGGACCCGCAGCGGAATGGTGACCTGACGGGCCTCCTCGAACATGACGGCGGGGATGAAGCTCCCGGCGAAGAACCCGGCGACCGCGATCCGCGGCTCGACCACCGCCAGCCGGACGCCGACGGAGATCACCCCGCCCTCGTACCCGACCGGGCCGCCGAGCCCGGGCAGCGCGAGGAGCGCGTCCAGGGCGGCCCGCCATTCCGGGACCGCCCGCTCGACCAGCGGCAGGATCAGCGCGTCGACCACCTCGCCGGTCACCGGCTCACCGGCCGCCAGCACCCGGCGCAGCTCGGCCCGGGCCTGCTCGGCCGCGTCCCAACGGGGCCGGACCCCGCTCCCGGGAAGCTCGATGGTGGCCGCGGCGAAACCGAACTCCGTCGCGTAGTACCGGGCCCGCCCCACCAGCCGGGGGTACATCTTGTCCAGCCCGAGCGGAGGGTGGCCGATCAGGATCAGCGGTGCCGGCGCGGAGTCGGGTGCGGGCGCGGAGTCGGGCGTCCACAGGACGCCGGGGATCTCCCCGAGGGTGAATTCGCGTTCGAGGACGCCGTCGTCGAGGCGTCGCTCGGAAGTGAAACGCATGGTCGTGCCTTTCGGGAGTGCTCGTGAAAACGGCGCTCCCGGACGACCTACCGCCCGACCGTGACCCCGGAGGGGAGCACCCAAGTCGAAACTGCGTTCACGGGTACCACCTCCTCGCTCTCCCACACGGCCACCCGCAAGGTAGCAGCGGCCACCACACTCCGCCAACAGGATTTCGGTGCGGCCGCGCGGGACCTCAGGTCGCCGTGCGGGAGAAAACGAACGCGGCGGCGTCCTCGTCCAGATCGATCGTCAGCCCGGCATCCAGCGCCTTGGCCAGCCGCATGAACAGCGGCAGGGTCGGCAGGGAGTCCCCGCCCTCGATGTCGGAGATCTGCGGCTGGGTCATGCCGGCCCTGCGTGCCAGCTCCGTCTGCGAGATGCCCAATTCCGTGCGCCGGTCGTAGACCGCCTGCCCCAGCGCGAACGCGTGGCCCGCCTCCACGTACGCCGGTGACTCGGCCACTGGCTCGCCCAGGAGCTTCCGGGTCCGGCGGGTCTTCCACTGCGAGTGGTTCACGGGCACTCCCCCTCGATCGGGTCGTAGACGTGCCCACTATGCCAACTCCGCTGCCCGCGCCGGGTGGGCGCGGGCGGCGCGGAAGAATATGTAGACCGGTCTACAGATTCTGAGGTGTCGGGCGAGGAATATGCAGACCGGTCTACAGAGACCCCCTCAGAGGTGGTCGATTCAGTGGACCGGTCTACATATTCGGTCCCGGGGCGCGGCGCGGCGGCCGGGAGTCGGGGTGGGCGCGGGGGTCAGCCGGCCGGGGGGTAGGGGTGGGGGTGGCCGAGGTGGGGGAAGGTGGGGAGGAGGTCGGTGTGCGGGGGGATGTGGTCGCTGGTGATCTTGCCGCCGGAGACCATGGTCAGGCGGGCCGAGGTCACGTCGTCGGTGAGGGTGCGGCCGTTGGGGTAGGCGGCCGGGCGGGCGCGGTCGTAGCGGAGGATGTCCGGCAGGATGATCTTCAACGTCTCGGTCGCGGAGGCCGTGGTGTAGTCCCCGGTGTGCTGGAGGACGGCCGTCCACGGCTCACGGTAGTTCGCCCAGTCGTCGGCCGGCTCGCCCGCGTTGTAGGCGTCCTTCACCTCCTCCGCGTTGAAGTACGCGGTGAGGGACGGGTGCGCGCCCCGGTCGATGGAGGTGAGTTGCCCGTTCTCGTGCAGGCTCACCCGGGCCCAGACGCCGATGGCCGGGTCCGGCCCGAGGTCGGCGTCCGGGACTTCGAGGGCGATGCCGAAGACGTTGGTCTCCCCCATCGCGTCCTTGCCGGTCCAGGTGAAGTTGTTGACGATCCCTTCGAGGTCGGCGAAGAAGGGGTCGCTGCGCAGGCCGACCGAGAGCTTGTAGCCGCCCGCCTCGACCACGTGCGGGGTGGTGCCGAACGCGACCGGGACGTCGGCGAAGAGGACGTCGCCGCCCGCCTCGTGTTTCTGCGCGGCGGCGCCGGTGGCCCGGTGCACGGTGACGCTCTGGGCGCCGGTGGAGGGCTGGGAGAAGGTGAACGAGTAGGCGACGTCGGCGCGGTGGTCGCCGTCGTTGTCGACGTTGAGGCGGTAGACCGCGTCCGGGTGGAACTCGGTGCCCTGGGTGGGCGCGAACGGGTTCACGTTCATGATCAGGACGGTCCGGCCCGGGGCGCCGGCCGCTGGGAAGGCGAACACGTCGGTCAGGTCGAGCCGGGCGTCACCGCGGGGAGAGCGGAGGTTCGGTCCGCTGAGGTGGTGGGACATGCCGCCCGTGGTACCAGTACGGCCCGCACACGGGAGGGAGGACACCCACACAACCGGCGGCCGTCCGCCGATTGGCGGACGGCCGTGGGGTGGAGCTCGTCAGCTCGTCAGACGGAACGGGCGAACTCGACGAACGCCGCCCAGGCGTCGGGCGAGAAGGTGAGCTGGGGCCCGGACTTGTCCTTGGAGTCACGGACGAGCACGGCGGCCGCCGTCTCCGCGACCTCGACGCACTCGCCGCCCTCATTGCTGCTGTAGCTGCTCTTGCGCCAGGCGATCTCGACGCAGGCACCGCCCTCGTTGCCGCTGTAGCTGCTCTTGAACCACGCCAGCTCGCTGCTCATCGTTCTCCCAGAATCTTCTCGATCAACGACAGGGACTCCTTGGGAGTGTGCGCCTGCGCCCTGAGCGTCCCGTATCGCGCGTTCAGGATCCGGACCTCGTTCTGATCCGTGATCAGCCTACTGCTCGTCTGGACCTCGATGTAGCCCATCTGCGAACGCCCCTTCGGGGTGATCAGAGTGAACGAGCCACCCGTACCGGCGTGCTCCGTCCGGTCGAGCGGCATGACCTGGACCACCATCCCCCGGGTGTTCCCGACCTCCAGGAGGCGGCGCAGCTGCCCCGCGTGCACATCCCGGCCGCCGAACGGCCGGTGGAGCACGCTCTCGTCGATCACCCAGCTGAACATGGCGCGGGGCCAGCTCGCGAGGATCTCCTGCCGTGCCATGCGGGCCGCCACCCGCATCTCGATCACCTCGTCGGAGAGGAGCGGCTGGCGCATCGCGAAGATCGCGCGCGCATGGGCCTCGGTCTGGAGCAGCCCCGGGACACCGTCCAGGCTCCAGAAGTGGAGCTCCTCGGCGCCGGGTTCCAGGCCCGCGTAGTCGCGGAACCAAGCGGGGTGCCGCACACGGGACTTGGCCTTCGCGCGCTCGATGTCATCCTTGGTGACGCTCAGCAGCCCGCCCGCGTTCAGGTGCGTGTCCGCCGCCACCAGCAGGTCCGGCTGCGGCGTCCGCTTGCCCTGCTCCACCGCGCCGATCAGGCTCTCGGTGTAGCCGGCCTTCACGGCGAACTCCCGCTGCGTCAGGCCCGCCCGCTCGCGCAGCAGCTTGAGCTGCTTGCCGATCGCCCGGAAGAAGTCCGGCACCTCCGACAGGTTCTCGTCCAACTCCGCGATGCGCACGTCTCCGCTCTCGCCGCCACCCTGAACAACCTCACGCATGGAGACCACCCCTATTTTCCGGTCACACCCGACTGCCACCACAGGGCACTTTCCGCACCCGGACAACCACGGATTGTGCTCGCCTGATGCATGGTCAGCGTACGCCCGGGGGGGCAGGCTTTTCCCCATGAAGTCCGAAATCCCCCTGGACAACCCGGTTCCGCGCGCCCATACCGCGCTCCTCACCTCCACCCCCAAGGGAGCGGCCATCGGGCGCCGCATCGCCAGACAGCAGCTGGTCTCCTGGGAGGTCAACTCCCTTCACCCGGACGCCTTTCACTCCGCGCTGCTGATCGTCGCGGAGCTCGCCGCCAACGCCACGACCCACGGGCGCACCCCGGGGCGCGGGTTCCTGCTGCACCTCTGCCTCACCACCGTGCGCCGGTCCCGCACCACCGTGCTCCGCATCGAGGTGTCCGACTGCCGGGGCGACCGGCACCCCACCCTGCCCACCGACTGCCCCGCCGACTCCCAGTCCGGGCGCGGCCTCGTCCTGGTCGACGCCCTCGCCGACCGCTGGGGCTGCCTCCCCCGGCAGCCCAGCTCCAAGACGGTCTGGGCCGAGATCGACATCCCGTCCCCCCAGTCCGTCCCCGCCGCCGACCCCTCCCCCACCACCCATGTCGCTGCCTGACCGCGCGGCCGCCGCCGCCTGCACCGTCCTCCCGATCACCCTCCTGCTCGCCTTGGTCGCCTGGGCCTACCCCGTCCTCTCCCACGACCGGCCGGCCCATCCGATGCCGTCCCCCACCGTCTCCGCCTCCCCCTCCCCCAACCCCTGAACGCCGCACGGGAAGTCGGCCCCGCCGACTTCCCACTCCGCAGCAACCCGCTATCCGGCCGCCGGCCGCCGCGCGTACACCTCGATCTCGATCTTCATCTGCGGGTCGGCGAGGCCGCACACCAGCATCGTCGCCGCCGGGCGGACCTCGCCGAAGGTCCGGCGCAGCACCGGCCAGCAGGGCTCGAAGTCCTCGCGCTCGGGCAGCAGGTAGCGCACCCGTACGACGTCTGCGAACGTGCAGCCGGCCTCCGCCAGGGCCGCGCCGATGTTGCGCAGGCACTGCTCGGCCTGCTCCACCACGTCGTCCGAGATCGTCATCGTGCCGTAGTCGTACCCGGTCGTCCCCGACACGTGGACGTGCTCGCCGTCCACGACCGCACGGGCATAGCCGATCTGTTCCTCGAAAGTGGAACCGCTGAGAATCGCGCGTCGCTCTGTCATGGCCGAACGCTAAGCGAGCTGCGCCGATATCGTCCAATACATCAAAAGCCATCGCCTGATATCTCTAGGAATATGGACCGCCCCGAACTCCCCCTCCCCCAATTGCACGCTTTCGTCGTGCTTGCCGAGGAACTCCACTTCGGTCACGCCGCCGCGCGTCTGGGCATCGCGCAGCCCCCGCTGAGCCAGCAGATCGCCCGGCTGGAGACCAAGGTCGGCCATCCCCTGTTCAGCCGCGCTCCGGGGCGGGTCGCGCTCACCCCGGTCGGGCGCGAGCTGCTGCCCGCCGCCCGGCGGGCGCTCGCCGAGCTCGCGGACGGGCTGGCGGCGGCGCGAGCGGTCGGCGACGGCCGGGCGGGCCGGCTGCGGATCGGGTTCTCCGCCTCGCTCGCCCTGACCGTCCTGCCCGAGCTGCTGCGCGCCTTCCAGGAGCGGTTCCCGGGGGTGGAGCTGGACATCCGCGAGATGACCACCGCGCCCCAGCTCGCCGCCCTGCACGAGCGGACGATCGACATCGGGCTGCTGCGCGAACCGCCGGCCGCCGAGGAGGGATCACTCGGCTTCCGGACGGTCCTCACCGAGCCGTTCGTCGCCGTCCTCCCGGCCGCCCATCCACTCGCCGCCCAACGGACCGTGCGGGTGGAGCAGTTGGCGGACTCGCCGTTCGTGTTGCTGCCCCGCGAGGTCGGGCCGCAGCTGTACGACCGGATCGCCGGGCTGTGCGGGGCGGCGGGCTTCGCGCCCCGGATCGTCCAGCACGCGGTGGAGTGGCAGACCGTGTGCGCGCTGGTCGGCACCGGCCTCGGCGTCTCGCTCGCCCCGGCGAGCATCCGGCGGATCCGCCTCCGGGGCGTCGCCTTCCGCGCCGTCGAGCCCGCCGCCGCCCGTACGCGGGTCGCCGTCGCCTGGCGCCGCGACGACCCGAACCCGCTGGTGGCCCACCTGCTGGCGACCATCAGCCAGGACCGGGCGGCCGACGACGGGCACCCGTCTCCGCCTACTGCCCCGACCGCACAGCCTCGGTGAACTCCTTGAGCCGCTGGCGGAGATGATCTTGTTGCACCCGAAGCTTGGCCAGCGACCGCTCGTCAAGAACTCCGACCACCGACGGTATGGCAACGGCGATGTTCACCATGATCATTGCAGTGGTCAGGCCGGTGTACGCACGAGCCGTGGCCTCGGAGGCGAAGAGCATGATGTCGCCCTCGAAGGCCTTCAGTTCTCCCTGAAGCCCTCCGGTCCGCTTCGGGAGAGCGCGCATCTGCTCCTTGGAGACGGGAGGCAGGAGCGACAAGGCGTCGATGGCTTCCTTCGCGAGCCGGTAGATCTCACGGTAGACGTCACGCATCCGGCCGTCCGAGCCGGCCCCCGATCCGCCCCCCGAGATGTTGACGGAGCCGTTCACCACCTCGGTCTGGATGACGACCTCCGCCCGACCACCATTGAGCTGATTCTCCGTCACATCGCTCTCCTGGTCCACGTTCCGCGCGACCAGGATAGACGGGGCGGGCTCATGGCGGGCCGACTCGGCAGGGAGGCTAGCGGGGGGAACGGCCTGGGGCGGCCGAAAAGGAAGGGCCCTGGCCCCGCCCCCGTCCACCGCGGCCAACCCGCTGCCCGGTCGGCGACCGGGCTGAAGGGTTCTGACCTGCGGGTTATGCTTCCCGCCATGTCTGCCACCGATGCCCACCAGCACACCTGCGCCTGCTGCGCCGAGCCGCACGACGGGCCGCCGCTGTCCTATGGGTCGCCGGCGCCGGTGAGCTGGAAGTCGCGCTACCGCCTGCGGCGGGACAGCGAGCTCACCTCCGACCAGTGCATGATCAAGGGGAAGCACTTCTACGTCCACGGCCTGGTCGAGATACCGGTCCGGGACAGCGACGAGACCTTCTCCTGGGGCGTCTGGGTCTCGCTGAGCGAGGACAACTTCGGCCGGATGCACGATCTTTGGGAAGACCCGGCGCGCGAGCAGGAGCCGCCGTACTTCGGCTGGCTCTCCACCGAGCTGCCGGTCTACCCGGAGTCCACGCTGCTGCTCAAGACGCACGTCCGCACCCGCGAGGTCGGCCGGCGGCCGCTGATCGAGCTCGAACCCACCGAGCACCCGCTGGCCGTCGAACAGCGGGAGGGGATCACCATGGACCGGGTGCGGGAGTTCGCGGGGCTGCTGCTGCGCGGCTGATCCGCGTACTCAGAACGTCGCCAGGTCGAGGGCCGTGCGCAGGGAGGCGTAGCCGACGCAGGGCAGCAGCCAGACGCCCAGGCCGGCGGTGACGGCGGCGAGGACCCGGCCGAGGCGGCCCCTCCGCTCCTTCGGGCGGCGCAGCTGCCGCACGCCGAGGGCGATCACGGCCACGGCGAGGACGCCCAGGCCGTAGGCGAGCGCGGGACTCCGCCGGTGGGCGAGTTCGGCCCCGACGAACAGGACGACCAGCGAGCCCGTGGTGACCACGGCCAGCACCGCGCCGCCCACCGCCTCGGTGACCAGGTCCAGCAGGAAGTCCCCGATCGCCCGAAGGCAGCCGGCCTCGGAAGCCACCACCGGCGTCGGATCCCCCGGTTGGTGGGCCGCCGGCCCGTCGAGGCCCTCGTCGGTCATCGCCTCTCCGTCTCGCTCGTCCGGCCGCCCACGCTACAAGGCGGTGGGGGCGGCGGGATCACGGGCACCGGCTGGTTGTGGAGGAGGGCGTGGCCGAGGGGGGTGAGGGTGTGGCGGACGCCCGGGCCGGTGCGTTCGGTGGTGAGGAGGCCGGCGGCGCGCAGGATGGTCGCGTGGTGGCTGGCGGTGGCGGGCGAGGTGCCGGTGCGGCGGGCGAGTTCGGCGGTGCCGGCCGGGCTGGCCACCGCCTGGAGGGTGCGGGCGCGGGTGGTGCCGAGCAGGGCGACGAGCGCGCCGTCCGGCCCGGCGGAGGCGGTCGGGGCGCAGACCGCCCGGTAGCCGGCGAGGTCGGCGGCGAGCGGGTAGCGCAGCACGAGCGGGTTCTCGGGCCCGGCGTTGTCGGTGAGGGCCAGCGGCTCGGGCCAGAAGAAGGTGGGCACGAGGAGGAGTCCGCGGCCGTTCAGCCGCAGGTCGAGGTCGAAGGGGCAGGGCACCGACAGCACCGGCGCGTCCCAGGAGACGGCGGGGTGGAGGGTGCCGAGCATGCCGTCCAGGCCGCCGTCCACACCGGCCAGGGCCCGCCGGGTGCGCTCGGTGTGGGCGGCGGCGAGCAGTTGCGGCCAGTAGGGGGCGACGGCGAGGGCGTGGTACTCGCGGAGCCGTCGGCGTACGAGTCCCGCCCACTGGCGGTCGCCCCGGTGGAGTTCGCGGACCCAGCGGGGCAGGTCCGGCCGCAGCACGGCGAGGGCGCCGAGGTCCGCCAGCCAGCGGCGCGCGGACCGTGACCAGGTGTGGTCGAGGCTCTCCGGCAGGCTGGTCGCGCCCGCGTGCAGGAACGCCTCCGGGACGTGCCGCGCCCCGGCGGCCGCCAGTTCGAACAGCGGGCGCAGTTCGGGCCGCAAGCCGCGCCGGGTGCGTTCGCGCCAACCGTCCAGGGCCGCGCCGCCGGTGGTCGGACTTTGCACGAGCGAGAGACTCAGGACCGTTTCGGCGAGCGGGTCGGGGGCCCGTGCGATCCGGACCCGTGCCAGGTCATCGTGGGTGAAGTGGATGCGCAGCACCGTCGTCGGCCCCTCCCGTCGGCTCTTCGGCCAGGTGCGGCAGCACACGGTTCGGACGCACATCCTTCGCGTGCCTGCCACTGGGCCCACGGTAAGCGGGCCCGTCCGGGGCTTCGGCGGGTTGCCGGTTTCTGACCGGATCCCGTCGGGCGACGGTCGGACGGCTGTCGGGCGGCCGCCGTGGCCGCCCGAATTCGATGGAGCCCGAAGGGTTTTGGTACGCACCGGAGGGCCCGATGACACTGGGTCACCGGGGCACCGTCCGGTGCCCCGGTCACGAGGTGAGGGGAACCACGATCATGCGATTCCTGCGGTTCACGCGATCCACCGGCCGGTTCGCCGCGCGCACCGGCGTCATCGCCGGCGCGGCGGCGCTCTCCGCGACGACCCTGCTGGCCGCTCCGGCCGAGGCCCTCCCGACGCAGCACCGGTGGGCCAACGTGGCCACCGGCAAGTGCCTCGACATCCGGGGTGCCGACGTGCACTACGACGCGCTGCTCCAGCAGTTCAGCTGCAAGGTGGCCGGGAACCAGAAGATCCAGACGGACACCTACCTCGGCGACCCGACCACCGACATGCGGGTGATGCACTCCGGCATGTGTCTGGAGCCGACGGGCATGGAGGCGGGCGCCACCATCGTCCAGCGCACCTGCAACTACAGCCAGGGGCAGCGCTGGGAGTTCACCTGGTACGACGCGGGGGCCACCATCAAGAACAAGGTGACCGGTCTGTGCATCGACGACGCGGGCATGCCGTCGGGCAGCCGGCGTGAGGTGCGGCAGCAGCCGTGCACCGCCGCCGCCGGCCAGCTCTGGCGGAACCTCGCGGCCAACGGCTGACGGTCCGTCGCGTTCGCGGCCCGGGGGCGCTCCCCCGGGCCGCGAGGCGCTCAGACGGTGTTGACGGGCGCGGTGGGCGCGGTGGTGGAGCCGGCCGGGGCGCCGAGGGTGCGTTCGGCCTTGGCGACGGCGGCGCGGTAGTAGAGCGAGGCGAGCTGCGAGGAGTCGGAGTCGCGCTGGAAGAACCCGAACGCGAGGGCGACGTCGCCGAGGCGTTCGACGCCGAGGTAGCCGTTCAGCCGGATGCCGTCGA
This sequence comes from Kitasatospora sp. NPDC093806, assembly GCF_040683335.1. Taxonomy (NCBI): domain Bacteria; kingdom Bacillati; phylum Actinomycetota; class Actinomycetes; order Kitasatosporales; family Streptomycetaceae; genus Kitasatospora; species Kitasatospora sp. NPDC093806. The sequence goes on along the minus strand of NZ_JBFBDO010000006.1, from coordinate 17,441 downwards.
TGGCGCCGTCGAGGCGGACGGCGGGGGCGCCCTGGCGGTCGCCGAGGGCGACCGGGGTGACGGTGAAGGTCACGCTGGTGCCGGTGTCGTCGTTGAAGGTGATGCTGCGGCAGTCGGCGAACGCGTCGGAGACGGTCTTGAAGTCGCCGGTCAGCCGGGCCGGTTCCTCCGCGGTGAGCGACTCGGTGACCATCGGGTTGCCGTTCGGGCCGTCGAACTCGGCTTCCTGGTGCGGGGTGGTGACCGGGCCGCGGGCCGTGTTGCGGTTGAGCAGGGCGCGCAGGGCGTCGCAGCCGGCGACCGGGGACGCGCCGCCGCCCGGGGAGGGGCTTTCGCTCAGCACGGCCTCGGTGAAGTCCGGGCCGAGTTCGGCGGCGGTGAGCAGGGCGGCCTTGAGCTGCTCGTCGGTGGGCAGCTGGGCGGCCGTCGTCCGGACCACGGCAGGCGCGGCCCCGGGTGCGAGCGCGGGTGGGAGCGCTGCGCCGGAGAGGCCGAGGGCCAGCACGGCGGCGGCGGTGAGGGCGAGGAGAGGCCTCGGGAAGGACATACGGGCCCCCGGTCGAGAGTCGGGCAGGGACAGGCGTCCAGTGTCCCACCGGCCCCCGAGGCCCGCCCGCCCGGCGGGCGTTCCCGCAGGTCAGGCGTGGTCTGAAGGGGCGGGCGGCAGCGCGTCCAGGGTCTCGGCGAGCCACTGCACCCAGAAGGCCTCCAGCCCGATCCCGGCCCGCAGCACGGCGTGCTGGAGCGGGTCGCCCCCATCGCCGTTCTCCGGCGGGAAGTCCTTGTGCTCGATCTCCCGGTAGGCGGCCAGCTGCGCCCGGTGCAGGGCGAGGTGCCGGCGCAGTTCGGCGTCCAGCCCGGCGGTGCCGACCACGGCGGCCGCGCGCAGCCGCAGCAGCAGCGGTTCGCGGATGGTCTTGGGGTCGTCCCCGGCGGCCGTCCACCGCGCCAGTTCGCCCCACCCGGCCGGCAGCACCTCCCACTCCTTCTTCTGCCCGCGCACCGGGCCGGCCTGCGGGAGCGCCCGGATCAGCCCGGAGGTCTCCAGCCGGCCCAGTTCGCGGTAGATCTGCTGGTGGGTGGCGGACCAGAAGAAGCCGATCGACTTGTCGAACCGCCGGGTCAGCTCCAGCCCGGAGGACGGCTTCTCCAGCAGGGCGGTGAGGATGGCGTGCGGCAGCGACATGGGTCGATCCTAGGCGCCGCCGCACACCGTTCCCCCCGGCCGGATCGGCCCGATCAGAGCGCGGCGGCCAGCTCGGTGCCCTGCTTGATGGCGCGCTTGGCGTCGAGTTCGGCGGCCTGGTCGGCGCCGCCGATGAGGTGCGGGGTGAGGCCGAGGGCACGCAGCGCGGCGTCGAGGTCGCGGCGCGGCTCCTGGCCGGTGCAGAGCACGACGGTGTCGACGGGCAGCAGCTGCGGTTCGCCGTCGACGGTGAAGTGCAGGCCGGCGTCGTCGATCCGGTCGTACCGCGCGCCGGCGACCATGGTGACGCCGCGGTGCTTGAGTTCGGTGCGGTGGATCCAGCCGGTGGTCTTGCCGAGGCCGGCGCCGACCTTGGTGGTCCGGCGCTGGAGCAGGTGGACGCGGCGCGGGGGCTCGGGCCGCTCGGGCGGGGTGAGGCCGCCGCGGTCGCGGTACTCCGGGTCGATGCCCCAGTGGCGCCGGTGGACGGCGGGGTCGAGGCCGGCGCCGTCGCCCGCGTCGGTGAGGAACTCGGCGACGTCGAAGCCGATGCCGCCGGCGCCGAGGATCGCGACGCGTTCGCCGACCGCCGCGCCGTCGCGCAGCACGTCGAGGTAGCCGAGCACGCTGGGGTGGTCGACGCCCGGCAGGTCGGCGGGGGTGGGGGTGCGCGGGGTGACGCCGGTGGCGAGGACCACCTCGTCAAAGCCCTCGGCGGCGAGCGCGGCCGCGTCCACCCAGGCTCCGAGCCGCAGTTCGACGCCGTGGGTGTCGAGCTGGTGGCGGTAGTAGCGCAGGGTCTCGGCGAACTCCTCTTTGCCGGGGATGCGGCGGGCGATGTCGAGCTGGCCGCCGATGGTGTCGGCCGCGTCGAACAGGGTGACGGCGTGGCCGCGTTCGGCGGCGGTGACGGCGAAGGCGAGACCGGCCGGGCCGGCGCCGACGACGCCGATCCGCTTGCGCAGCCGGGTGGGCGCGAGGACGAGTTCGGTCTCGTGGCAGGCGCGCGGGTTGACCAGGCAGGAGGTGATCTTCCCGCTGAAGGTGTGGTCGAGGCAGGCCTGGTTGCAGCCGATGCAGGTGTTGACGGCCTCGGGGCGGCCGGCGGCGGCCTTGGCGACGAAGTCGGCGTCGGCGAGCAGCGGGCGGGCGAGCGAGACGAGGTCGGCGTAGCCGTCGGCGAGCAGCTGTTCGGCGAGTTCGGGGGTGTTGATGCGGTTGGTGGTGACCAGCGGGACGGAGACCGAGCCCATGACCTTCTTGGTCACCCAGGCGTAGGCGCCGCGCGGCACGGAGGTGGCGATGGTCGGGATCCGGGCCTCGTGCCAGCCGATGCCGGTGTTGATGATGGTGGCGCCGGCCTCCTCGACGGCCTTGGCGAGCCGGATCACCTCGTCGAGGGTGGAGCCGCCGGGGACGAGGTCGAGCATGGAGAGGCGGTAGACGAGGATGAAGTCGGGGCCGACCCGCTCGCGGACCCGGCGGACGATCTCGACCGGGAAGCGCATCCGGTTCTCGTAGGGGCCGCCCCACTCGTCCTCGCGGTGGTTGGTGGCGGCGGCGATGAACTCGTTGATCAGGTAGCCCTCGGAGCCCATGATCTCGACGCCGTCGTAGCCGGCCCGCCGGGCGAGGGCGGCGCAGCGGGCGAAGTCCTCGATGGTCTGCTCGACCTCGTCGGCGCCGAGGGCGCGCGGCGGGAACGGGCTGATCGGGGCCTGGACGGCGCTGGGGGCGACCAGGCCGGGGTGGTAGGCGTAGCGGCCGAAGTGCAGGATCTGCAGGGCTATCCGGCCGCCGGCGGCGTGCACGGCGTCGGTGACGACGCGGTGCTTGTCGGCCTCCTCCTCGGTGGTGAGCATGCTGCCGCCGTCCCAGGGGCGGCCGGCCTCGTTGGGGGCGATGCCGCCGGTGACGATGAGGCCGACGCCGCCGCGGGCGCGTTCGGCGTAGAAGGCGGCCATCCGGTCGAAGCCGCCGGGGGCCTCCTCCAGGCCGACGTGCATGGAGCCCATGATCACGCGGTTGGGGAGGGTGGTGAAGCCGAGGTCGAGCGGGCGCAGCAGGTGCGGGTAGGGCGGCGGCGGGGTGCTGGTCATCGGCGGGTTCTCCTGGTGGCGGCCTGTGGTTGCTCCACGGTTGGTTACTCCACGGTAGGGGAGGCTCGGACGCTTATGCAACCAGTTGCACAAGCCGCCCGGGATGCCCTTTGAGGCATAGACATGACAAAAATCCCCCGGTTTGCACTGACGGATCGTCAGCACACGGCGTATGGTCGACGGAACGACGTGAGTCGGCGGACGAACGTGCTGGATGAGGCAGAAGGGGAACGGCCGTGCGGGGTGGATCGGTCGCCGTGGTCGGCGGCAGCATCGCCGGATGCGCCTTCGCGCGGGCCGCGGCCCGGGGCGGGGCCGAGCGGGTCACCGTGCTGGAACGCAGTCCCGGGCGGCTGGAGGACCGCGGCGTGGGCCTGTGCATCGTGGTGGACCGGTACGCGGAGCTGGTCCGGGCCGGACACCTCGACGACGGCATCCGCCACCACCCGCTCACCACCCGGCACTGGGTGGCCCTGGAGCCGGACGGCCCCTCGCGCGGCGCCCCGCGCGGCCGGGCGCTCTGGGTGCAGCCGATGCGGATGCACTCGTTCCACTGGGGCGTGCTCTGGCAGGGCCTGCGCGAACGCACCCCGGAGCGGGTGGAGTTCCGCACGGGGACGTCCGTCACGGCGGTCGGCGGCGGCGGTTCCGTCGCATCGCCCGAACCGGCCTGGGTGGAGACCGCCGCCGACGGCCGCGAGCCGTACGACCTGGTGGTCGGCGCGGACGGCCACCGGTCGGTGGTGCGCGCCGCCGTCTGCCCCGACGCCCGGCCCGAGTACGCGGGCTACGTCGCCTGGCGCGGCAGCTTCGACGCCCGGCTGCTCGACCGCCTCCCCGGCGGCGCCGCCCGGTGGCCCGAGGACGAGGTCATCACCGTCTGCTACCCCGGCGGCCAGGTCGTGCTCTACCGCATCCCCGGCCTGACGCCCGACCGCACGCTGGTGAACTGGGTCTTCTACGCGGCCGCGCCCGACTGGCTGCTCCCGGCCGACAGCGGCTCCGCCGACCCCAACGGCATCCCGGCCGGCTCGCTCGACCCCGCTCACCTGGACGACCTGGCCGAACTCGCCGAACGCATGCTGCCGCCCTACTGGGCCGGGGTGGTCAACCTGACGCCGGTCGAGCGGATCCTGCTCCAGCCGATCCACGACCTCGAAACCCCGCGCCGCACCGCCGGCCGCCTGCTGCTCGCCGGGGACGCCGCGACCCTGGTCCGCCCGCACAACACCAGCGGCGCCGCCAAGGCGCTCCAGGACGCCTGCGCCTTCGAGGAGGCCTGGCGCGCGGCGGCCGGCATCGACGAGCTGCTACCCGTCTACGACCGCGAACGCGGCGCGGTGGGGCGGGCGTTGGTGGAACTCGGCCGCCGGCTCGGCCGGGCGCAGGTCACCCGGGCGCCGGACTGGACGGCCATCGACGAGGCCGGGATGGCCGAGTGGTGGCGCGACCAGCTGGCCGGCACCGGCGGGTTCGGCGGCCTGGCACTCGACCGGACTCCGAACCCGCCGTCACCTCACGACGGTTGACCCGTCAGAACGGTCGACCCGCTCAGACGTTCACGCCGTAGTCGGTGGCGATGCCGCGCAGGCCGGAGGCGTAGCCCTGGCCGATCGCGCGGAACTTCCACTCGGCACCGTTGCGGTACAGCTCGCCGAAGACCATCGCGGTCTCGGTGGAGGCGTCCTCGGTGAGGTCGTAGCGGGCGATCTCCTGACCGTTGGCCTGGTTGACGACCCGGATGAAGGCGTTGCGGACCTGGCCGAAGTTCTGGAACCGCGCGTCGGCGTCGTAGATCGACACCGGGAAGACCACCTTGGCCACCTCGGCCGGCACGGCGCCCAGGTCGACCTTGATCTGCTCGTCGTCGCCGTCACCGCCGCCGGTCAGGTTGTCGCCGCTGTGCTCGACCGAACCCTCGGGGCTGCTCAGGTTGTTGAAGAAGACGAAGTGCTGGTCCGAGACCACCTTGCCGAACGCGTTGCAGAGCAGCGCGCTCGCGTCCAGGTCGTAGTCGGCGCCGGTGGTGGTGCGCACGTCCCAGCCGAGTCCGATGATGACGGCGGTCAGACCCGGCGCCTCCTTGCTCAGCGAGACGTTGCCGCCCTTGGCCAGCGAAACTCCCACGATTGCCCTCCTCGATTGCTCTCCCTGTCGACGAATCTACAGCACTGTAGAGATCATCGAGAGACCGGAGGACGCCTTCGCGTCAGCCGGGGGAGGAATCCGGCTCCCGCGCAGTGGGTCAGGGGTAGCCGTACCGCGTCGAGGCGGTACGGCATCTCGGGGGTGCAGACCTGCGAGCGACCTTGAGCAGGTGAATGTTCTGTGGGTCGAGAGACCGCCGCTTGTGCTCAGCCTGTGCGGCAGCCATGCGTGGGTGTCGGTGGGGAGCCGTAGTGTGATGGGGTTTCGTGATCCATCCGTCAAGGGCAGCGACAGGGTGACACTATGACGGCACTGAAGCAGACGGCGAACGAGGTTCCCGGGCACGCCCGGTACACCTACCGCCTGCGTGTGTCGTCCAGCGCGCTCGCGCTGCTCGACGCGGAATGGTCCCGGTGTCGGTGGGTGTGGAACGAGTGCGTGCACGTGTCCCGCAAGGTCCACCACCACAACTGGGTGACCGGCGAGAAGACGACATGCGGCCCGGCGCAGCTCGACAGGATGCTGACCGCAGCGCGCGGCGCGATGTCGTGGCTGCGCGAAGGAGCCTCGGTTCCGCAGCAGCAGGTCGTCCGGGACTTCGCCAAGTCCCGCACGAAGGCGCTGACGGACATCAAGGCGAAGTTGCCTGTCAGGCAGCGTGCGGGGATGCCGAATGCGAAGAAGAAGCGTGAAACACTTCCCAGCCTGAACTACACGCGCCACGGTTTCCGGATCAAGGACGGTCGGCTGTGCCTCGCCGGGGGGATCGTGCTGACGGTGGTGTGGTCGCGTGGCCTTCCCTGCACCCCGTCCTCGGTACGGGTGTACCGCGACGCCGTCGGACACTGGTGGGCGTCGTTCGTGGTGACCGCCACGGTTGAGCCACTGCCCGCGACCGGCCGTGTGATCGGCATCGACTGGGGCGTGAAGGAAATCGCGACCACCACCAGCGACACCCACGACCTACCGCACCACGCGCACGGCGGGAAGGCGCAGGCCAAGCTGACCCGGTACGACCGGATGATGGCCCGACGCCGGCCGCCCAAGGGCAAGGCCGCCAGCAACGGCTACAAGCAGGCCAAGCGGCTGCGCGCCAAGGCGTACCGAAAGGTCGCCGACCAGCGACAGGACACCGCCCGCAAGTGGGCGAAGGCCGTCGTCCGGGACCATGACGCTCTCGCCGTCGAGGACTTCAAGCCGCGCTTTCTTGCCAAGACGACCATGGCCCGAAAGGCCGCTGACGCGGCGATCGGCGCAACCAAGCGCGCCCTGATCGAGATGGGCCACAAGCACGGTCGTGCCGTCCACCTTGTCCACCCCGCGCACACCACGATGGACTGCGCACACTGCGGGGCGAGAGCCAAGCACCGCCTACCGCTCTCCGAGCGAACGTACGCGTGCACCGCGTGCGGAGTCGCCTCCCCGAGGGACAAGAACTCCGCCCGCGTGATGCTCGTCCGGGCTGGACTGGCACCCGGCTGACGTTGAGGGCGTAAGACACGGCCACCCGCAGTGGCGGCCATGCAACCCGAGTCAGGAATCCCCCAGACGAACGCGGAGTCCCCCGCCTTCAGACGGGGGAGCAGTCAAGACAAGAGCTCCGTCACATGCTGCGGCAACAGACAGGCCTGCCGGGCCAGCAACTCGACGAAGGCCGCCGTCAACGGGTCCGGCCTGGTCCGGGTGTACGCCGCCAGCGCCCGGCGCACCGGCGGCTCGGGCCGGCGCACCAGGCCGTCGAACGCCACCGGCACGATGTTCGCCGGCACCAGGGCCACGCCCAGCCCGGCCGCCGCCAGCAGCGGCGCCGCCGCCGTCTGCTCCGTCCGCACCGCCACCCGCGGCCGGAACCCGGCCTCCGCGCAGGCCGCGTCGAGGAGGTCGGCGAGGCCGTTGCCGGGCGCGTAGTGCACCCAGTCCCGCTCCGCCAGCGCCGCCAGCGGCACCTTGCCCGCTGCCGCTTCCTCCTCCGGCGGGAGGGCCAGCACGAACTCCTCCACCCCCAGCTCCCGGATCGGCCCCTCCCAGTCCGCCGGCGGCGCCCCCACCGCGACGTCCGCCTGCCCGGCCGCCATCGCCGCCCGCAGCTCCTCGTTGTGCGCGAACTCGCGCAGCCGGATCCGCACCCCCGGATGCGCCCGCCGCCAGGCCCGCAGCACCGGCGGCAGGATGCCCAGGCCGACCGAGTAGACCGTCGCCAACTCCAGCTCCCCGCCGGACAGTCCGGCCGCCTGCCGGGCCACCGCCCGCAGCCGCTCGGCGTCCGCGAGCGCCGCCCGCGCGTGCGGCAGCACCGCCCGCCCCATCGGTGTCAGCCGCACCGCCCGCGGCAGCCGCTCCAGCAGCGCCCCGCCGACCGCCTTCTCCAGCGCCCGCACCTGGTGCGAGAGCGCCGGCTGGGTGACGTGCAGCAGCTCGGCGGCGCGGGTGAAGGAACCGGTGTCGACGACGGTCACCAGGTACTCGAACTGTCGGAGAGTGGCCATGCAGAGAGTTTATGGCTTCCGGAGAAAACAAGCCTTGGACGCATCACCCCAGGTCAGCGGAGCCTTACCCCATGACCTCCGACACCACTCTCCCCGCTCTCCCCCTCGCTTCCCGCCGCGTCGTCATCGTCGGCGCCGGCTCCAACACCGGCCGCGCCCTCGCCCACGCCGCCTCCGCCGCCGGAGCCGAGCTCATCCTGGCCGGCCCCGACCCGCGCAAGCTGGAGTGGACCGCCGGCGAACTGACCGGCCCCGCCAAGGTCGTCCCGGTCGACCTCGCCGACGAGGACTCCATCGCCGCCCTCGCCGCCGCCACCGGCCGCTTCGACCACCTGGTCTCCACCGCCGCCATGCCCGCCAACGGCCCGCTCGCCGAACTCCAACTCGCCGACGTCCACCGCGCGTTCGCCGCCAAGGTCTACGGCCCGCTGCTGCTCGCCAAGCACCTCGCCCCCAACGCCGCCACCGACACCCCCGACGGCGCCTCCTTCACCTTCTTCTCCGGCGTCGCCGCCTGGCGCCCCGCCCCCGCCCGCACCGTCATGGCCACCACCAACGGCGCCCTCGCCTTCCTCATCCAGGCCCTCGCCGTCGAGATCGCCCCGGTCCGTGTCAACGCCGTCTCCCCCGGCATCGTCGACTCTGGCGCCTGGGACCGGATGGGCGCCGACAAGACCCCCTTCCTCCGCTCCGTCGCCGACCGCAACCCCGCCCGCCGCACCGGCACCACCGACGACCTGGTCCGCGCCGTCCACTTCGCCATGACCAGCCCCTTCGTCACCGGCACCGTCCTCCACGTCGACGGCGGCGCCCGCCTGGCGTGAGAAAACGCCGATGCCGGGGTGAGAAGCCACTCACCCCGGCATCGGCATTCCCGGTCGGTCCGCTATTTCCCGAGCTGCCGCGCTCGGTCTCTGGCGCGGTTCTTGATCTTCCGCGTCAGACCACGTTCCGCCAGAGCCTCCAGCAGGACCACTGATTCCGAGCTGTCCGCCAGGCCCCGCTGCAACCAGTGCGACGAACCAAGGACATCTTCGATAACCGAATCAGGGTCAACAGCGGAGGTCTTGGCCAGAATCCATTCACGAATTCGCTGCCGAAGGAACGCCAGCTCCCCGGCCTGCTCCCCTACCCGGTCGACCCGGCGACAGAAGGATTCGAGCTCACGAATTTCCAGGGCAAGTCGGTCGACGTGATCGACCAGGGCCGCCTGCGCCATTGTTCGATCCGGGTCGCGCAGAACGATCTCCACGACCCGATCCTCTACGTCCGCTTCGGAATCCTTCAGCGAGCGGACATACAGGCCGTATCGAACGTGCTCGTCCTCGTCCCATGCCGGATCCACCTGGCCCTGGCCGGAGATCGAAGCAAGCCATTCGATATCACCAGCACTGATCACTCGGCCTGTCCTCCAGTTCCATGTTGTGCGGCCGATCACCCGGGCGCGTAGCGGGTTACAGATCTTACGCTACCCGCGCGCACCCGGGTGACCCATCAGAAACTAACCGATACTAGGAGACTCCCTTCGGATTCGCCTTGAGCCACCACTTGAAATACTTCCGCATCCTGGTTCGGATCTTGCTCTTGTTCGCATTGACTACCTCGGCCTGACGCTTGGAGAGTTCGGGCGAACCGTTGATCGGCTTCCCGTTCTTTCCGATCTTCGCCTTCGGGCCGTGCCCCTCCACGTGCGCGTGCAGCGGCGCATGGTCGTTCGAGTTGATCCAGACCCGGACGCCGCGCTGGGAGACGATGGTCCCGACCGGGCTGTCGCCGCCGATTTCACAGCGGTCCGACTTGTTGTGCACAACAACGTCGACACCGTCGGCGTCGACCGTGTAGGTGTGCACATTTCCGACGTTGAGGTTAAAGACGATCCGGTCCGCCGTGTCGCCGTAGTCCACGACGGAATCCACGACGTGCGAGGCGCCGTCGTCCGAAACGAGTCGGTCGCCGACCTCGACGTCACCCGCGTCCACCCAACCGCGTCCCATGACCCAGAACGGGTGCCCAGCCGTGGCTACCACGCCCGAATCGCCGACCGAGTCCTCGGTGGAGACCCGGACCAGATGCTTCACGCCATATCCGACGATGACGTTCAGAACCGGTTCAACGGACGAGACGCCCGTTTCCGGATCGGTCGCCAGAACCACGTCTCCGACAGCGATTTCGGAAATCGCCCGATAGGTTCCGTCGGCCATGAGAACCCGCGTCTCCGGCGCGAACGAATTACACCGCTTGAACACGCGTTTCGCGACTGTAGCCGTACGCTGATACGCCGTCCTGGCAACGGACGCGGCACGCTGGACGCGTGAGGACGCCCGCACGGCCTTGACCGTCGTAACCGCAGCCTTGACGACCGGGCCCGCGCCGACGGTGGCGGCCACCGCCACGACGGCCATCTCGGCGGCCTTCTCCCAGTTGCCGGTGGCCGCGTAGGACACCGAGGAAACGACCGCCGCAACCGCGCCGATCGGGCCGGGGATGTTGGACGCGACCTCAGCAACCTTGGCCACCACCTCGACCGTCTTCTTCAGCCACTTGGGCATGCCCCAGTTGCCGTCGAGGTCGGTGCAGTTGACCGGGTCGCCGGTGCAGTAGTCGTAGGCGCTGGCGTTGCCGCCGGGCACCGGGTCGATCTGCAGGAAGCGGCCCAGGGCCGGGCTGTAGAGGCGGGCACCCATCAGGATGTCGCCGTCCTGCGCCTCGGCGGAGCGCTGCTTGCCGCCCAGCCAGCCGTACCGGACGCCGGCCTGGCCGTCCTGCGGGATGCCGAACTCGTCGAAGTCCAGCACCACCGGCTTGGTCAGCGCGGTGTCGGTGGTGACGACCACCGAGCCGAACAAGTTGGTCAGCTGAAGCTGGACGTCACCGGTCTTCGTGGTGGTGGCCACCAGGTCGGTGTCCGGACCCGAGACGTTGCGGGTCAGGGTGCCCTGCGTGGTGTCCTCAACGGTCCAGCGGACCTCGTCGGAGTCGTCACCGTAGTGGTTCAGCTTCGAGGAGGCGCCGGCCCAGGAACCGTCCGCCTGCTTCTTGCTCGTGGTGAACGCGGTCAGGCGGTGGGCGGCGTCGACGGCCCACTCCTGCTTGGTGTCCCCCTTCTCCTGGGCGGCGACGCGGTCGTTCGCCCAGTAGGTGTTGGTCGCGCCGGTCGCGGTCTTCACCGTCCGCCCGAAGGCGTCGTAGGTGAAACCCGCGTCGGTGAGACGGTCGGCGCTGTCGTAGGTGTGGTTCTCCGCCGTGGCCCCGGCCGTGCTGCACTCGCCGGACGCCCCGCGCGGGGAGGTCTGCTTGGACAGCCGGTTGGAGTGGTCGTCGAAGGCGTACTGCCGGGTGACGCAGCCGGTGGCGACCGTGGACTGCTCGGCCTTCACCAGCCGGCCGAGCCGGTCGTACTGGTACGAGCGGGTGGCGGTGGAGCTGGTGTCCTTGGCCACCTGGCCCTGGGTCGAGATGTCGGCGGTCTGCGCCCAGATCACCTTGTTGTCGCTGGCACGGGTGTAGGTGCGGCTGGTGGCCTCGCCAACGGCGTTCGTGGTGTCCTTGCGGACGATGCCGCCGGGGTAGGTCTGCTCAACGAGCTGGCCGTCCGGGCCGTACTTCGCCGTGAACTCACCGGCCACGCTGTCGTTGATCGAGGTGACCAGCCCGCGCGGCTCCTTCGCGCGGTCGTAGGTGTAGGTGGTGGACCCGGTCGGGTCGCTGACCTTGACCGGCTTGCCGAACCTGTCGAACTCCGAGGTCGTGGTGGAGCCGTCGGCGTCCGTGTAGGAGGTGAGCCTGCCCAGCTGATCAAGGACACGCACCAGGGACTTGCCACCCGCGGTCGTCTTCACGATGTCGCCGGTAGCCGGGTCGTACTCGGTGGTGACCTTCGGAAGCGGCTTGCCCTCGTCCGAGGTGATCTCGGTGGACAGGATCCGGTCCGCGCCGTCGTAGGTGGTGACGGTCTTGCGGGACTTGCCCGCGTTGGTCTCGGTGGTCTCCTCCGGCTCGTTGAACGGCGAGTAGCGGGTGACCCGCTTCACAGGCAGGGTGGTCGGCGTCGGCACCGCAACCGCCCCTGTGATCGCACCGCCCGGCATCGTGACGCAGGGCAGACCAGCCCACTCGGGACGGTTGGCGCACTGGGCGTCGTCCGGGTTGACTCCGGCGGTGTAGAACACCGACTTCACCGTCCCGGCGTCGGTACCGGTGGAGCCCGGCTTGCGGGACTCCAGCGCCTTTCCGTGAGCAGAGAACTTGACGGTGGCCGTCAGCTTGGCGCCGAGCGCGTCCGTGGTGACCGAGGTCGGGGTCTTCAGTGTCCAGCCAAGGGTGCCCCCGATCGGAGCGTCGTAGCCCCTCTTGGTGACGCGCAGCTCGACATCGTCGGCGTACCCGTCGATCCGGGCGCCATCGGTGCTGGTGGTGACCAGGTGGTACGCCTGGCCGTCAGGCTTGCCCTCGTCGTAGGTGCTGGTGTTGTGGTCCCGGGCGACAACCGAAGTACCGGCGGCCAGGGTCGGGTTGACCGTGGTCTTGGTCAGGGTGACCGTGTCCAGGCCGGCGTGGAAACGCTCGCCGGAGCTGGCCGTGTTGGTGCCGGTGATGGTGAGCTTCAGCTCGTGGTCACCGCGTGCCAGGCGGATCTCCGTGCCGGTCGCGTACGGGGCGACGACCGGGTCGGCGGAGTAGGTGTCGATCGGCTGGCCGAGGTTCTGGCCGTCGATCGCGAACTGCACGATGCCGTGGTCGCTGTTCTTGGTCAGCTGGCCGGAGAGCTGGTAGTAGCCCTCCTCCGGCACGCTGACGCGCATGACGTCGTACGCACCGGCCGCCGTGGCGCGCACGCCCAGGTGGGCGCCGCCGGACCAGATGAGACCGCAGCAGTTGTTGTCGATCTGGACCGGCGCGGTGGCGCCGAGCTGCGGCAGCTTCTCGGCCTCCGCCGTGACGGTGACCGGGGTGCTCTGCCCGTTGACCTGCTCGGAGAGCGAGGCACGGTAGACCGGGCCGAGCGTCTCGGTGACGTCGATGCCGTCCGCGCTGTAGGTGGTGCGCGAGTCCAGCAGCCGGGCCCGGGACTTGGTGATCTCGGCCTTGAGCTTCTTCTGCTCGTCGGTCAGGTTCGCCGCGAGCAGCTCGGCCGGGATCTGGGGCAGGCCCAGTTCGGCCGTGAACCGGTCCCACTCGGGGTGGGTCCCGAGCGCGATGGCCCGGTTGGTGGCCTGCACGCTCCGCACGGCGTGGCCGTAGCGGTCGTACTCGGTGGTGTCGATGTCACCGCCGGGGGTGACGGACGGGCTGGCCGTGTTGACCTCGTTGCCGGAGGCGTTGAGGTAGTGGACCGCGGCCGCCTTGTAACCGGCCTGGCCGGGCTTGGCCGCCGTGGCGGTGTTGGTGCCCGGGTCGTCCTCCGGACCGAACACGGCCGTGGCGTCGGTGGGCGCGTCCAGCTGCGCCCACGTCTTCACGTCCTCGCCGGACAGGTCGTACGGACCCCCGGCACCGGTGGTGAGCGGCACGTCGTAGACCACGTTGGTCGCGACCTCGCCGCTGACCTGGTCCTTGCTGCCCTGGGCCAGGGCCGCGCGGCGGACCTTCAGCAGGCGCCCCGGGTCCTGGTCGGCCGCGGCCTTGCCGTAGTCGAAGCTCCACGGCAGCTCACCGGCGGAGCCGACCTGGGTGACCCGGCCGTCCGCGTCGTAGCCGTAGGTGGTCTTCAGCGGCTGCGCCAGACGCGGGTCCCAGACCTGGGCGATCCGGCCCTTGTCGTCGTACGCGTAGTGGGTGACCTCGACGGCCTCCTGCTTGGAGGTGGCCGGGTTCCACGACCAGACCTTGACGGCCTTCACCCGGTCCGGGTAGTCGCCGGGCGTGGTGGCCGTGGCGGTGAGGCCCTTGGCGTACTCGTACTCCATGACCTCGCAGCCGCGCGGCAGCGGGTCGACCGAGCAGTGGTTCACGTCGTCGACGCCGGGCTCGACCGGCGGGATGACGCGCTTGACCAGCGAGCGGCCGTCAGCGGTGTCGTACTGGTACCGGGTGGCGGAAGCCGCCTCGGGGCCGCTGTCGCTGACCACCTGGTAGATGTTCGAACCGGCCTGGCGGGCGAAGACGGTCTTCGAACCGTCCAGCTCGGACAGCTCGTAGGTGGTGCCGTTGGTCTGCACGTTCCAGAGCTGGTTCGGGCCGGCCCAGCAGACCCAGACCGAGCCGCCCTTGTCGGCGTCCAGGCACTTGCCCGAGTGGCGGTTCACCACCATGCCGTCGGTGCGGACCTCCCACTGCTGGTTGTCCCCGCCGTTGCAGCCCCAGAGCATCATCCGGGTGCCGTTGTCGACCTGGCCCCACGGGTTGTCCAGGCAGTAGCCCATCAGCCGCAGCGACTGGTCGTCACCGCGGGTCCACTGCTGGTTGGTCGCGCCGGTGCAGGGCGCGGGCTGCAGCCCGGCGCCGTTGCCCGCGGCGCCGTTCGGCACCTCCAGGCACTGGCCGGAGGTGGACAGCACGATCGCGCCCGCGGTGGCCGGGACGGCCTTCAGCGCGAGCGACTCGGCGCCCGGCTCCGGGAAGAAGGTGCCGTCGGTGCCCTTGGCGAAGGTCAGCGAGGTGTCGTCGTTGCCCTTGATCTCGACCAGGTCGGACTGCGGGAACGACAGCGAGCGGTAGTCCGAACCGGGGCCCGCGTCGGGGCCGCCGGCCCACTGCGGACCGAACGGGGCGACGATCTCCTTCAGCGACAGGTCGTCGAAGAAGACCTCCTTGCCGCTGCCGCCGGCGTTGCCGTTGTAGAGGCGGAACCAGGCCTCGGTGGCGTCCTTCGGGACGACCATGTCGACGGTCAGCTGCTGCCAGCCGTCGGTGAACGCGGCCTTCGGCGAGGCGGTCTCGCCGTAGCCGGCCGGGGTGCGGTAGACGCCGACCAGGCGCAGACCGCGGTTGGGCACCGGGTTGTCCAGGCCGGTCGCGCCGGGGACGTAGATCCAGCCGGTCAGCCGGTAGGTCTTGCCGGGCTGCATGCCCTGGCCGAGGGTGTACTCCGGGCCGAGGGCGGCGTAGGTGTCCGTGCCGCTGGTGGGCTTGACCAGCAGCGAGTCGGTGGAGCTGTCGTGACCGCGGACGGTGGAGCGGGAGAGCTCGGCCGGGCCGGCGGTGAAGCCGGTCAGGTCGGTGCTCACCTGGCGCTGGTTGGCGCTCAGGCGCTCGCCCTGCGGCTGCCAGCCGCGGCCGAGGTCGCGCGAGGAGGTGGTGCGGGCCACCGACATGCCGAACTCGTTGGCGTCGGTGACGTCGGTGGAGTAGTCACCGGTCAGCAGGTTGACGGAGCCGGGGCCGACCTGGGCGCCGGCCGCGCCGTCCGCGTTGCGGTCGACGGTGATGGTGTTCCAGACGGTCGCGTAGCCGGCGCCCGAGCCGTCCTCGGGGAACAGCTTGGCGCGGACCTGGACGACGCCGCCGACGTTGCCGAGCGTGTCGATGACGGTCCAGTTGGCGTGCGGGCCGAGGTCGGAGAGGAGCGGCTTGTCCTCGGTGACGGCCGTGTTGTCGGCCTTGGTGAGGTTGGCCCGGGGCACCGTGTACTCGGTGGCGCCGGGGCCGCGGCGGTACTCGTAGACGACGCGCTTGAACTGCGCCTGGGCGTCGACGGCCAGCTTGACGCGCTTGGCGGACTGGCTGCCGTTGACCGGCGAGCTCAGACCGGCCTGGCCGACCTGGAAGGTGTAGGTCGCGGGCGGGGAGAGGTTCCCCGCACGGTCCTTGGCCTGCACGCTGAGCACGCGCCGGCCCTCGGTGGTCGGGGTGATCGAGGTGGTCAGCGCGGCGGTGGCGTTGACCGTGACCGGGGTGCCGCCGTCCAGCGTGTAGACGTAGGCGGTCAGGTCGTCGGTGCCGGCGGCCGGGGTGAAGGTGAACGAGCCGGCCTTGTTGGCGGCGCCGTGCCACAGCCCGTCCGACGGGTAGTCGGCGGAGGTGACGAACGGCGCGCCCGGCTTCACCGTGTCGACCACGAACTGCGTGGTGACCCAGTTGGAGCGGGACTTGCCGTCGTCCAGCACGGTGGAGATGGAGTACTGCACGCCCTCGTCGAGCTTGGCGATGCCGAAGTCGGACGCCCGGACGGACGCGACCGCGCCGTTCGGGGTGTCCTTCGGGATGCTGCCGAGGAAGGTGCCGCCGCGCCACAGGTCGAAGTAGACCTTCACCGTGTCACCGTCGACGTCCGCGGCCTGCGCCAGGAAGCGCGGGTTGGCGTCCGAGGTGTACTTCGGGTTGCCCGGCTGGGACGGCTGGATCTCGACCGTCGCCGGCGTGGTCGGCACGGTGTTGTAGGTGATCGACAGGAACGGCGGGTGGTCGCCCTCGGACGACTCGAACCGCTTCCAGGTGTAGGAGTCGTTCTCGTCGACCGCCTTCAGGCCCAGCGCGTACGTGCTCGCGCCCATGCCGGACCATTCCCGCACCAGGGTGGTGACGTCGGCCTGCACCCAGTAGGTGTTGCCGGGGCCCAGGCAGTCATGGGTGTCGCCGTCGTTCGGGATGTCCCGGGTCTCGCTGGAGACCGCGTAGCGGTTGATCAGACCCGGCTGGTTGCCCCAGCGGTTGCCCCGGTCGGCGTACTGGGCGGACCAGACCTCCCACTGCTTCTGCAGGCAGGAGGACGAGTGGAAGTTCGCCAGGTAGAGCTTGGAGTCCAGGATCTGCTTGCCGTTGAAGTCACCACCGGGGAAGTGGATGAACGAACGGGCCTTGACGGCGCCGCCGTTGTACGTCCCCAGCTTCAACTCCGTGGAGGAGGAGTTGTCGGTGTTCTCGTTGGTCTGCACATAGGTGTCGAAGTTCGCCTCGACGTTGACCGCGGGGTCGATCGTCACCGGGAACTGCGTCTTCGGGTCGGCCAGCAGCGCCGCGTCCGGGGTGAACACCAGCTCGGTGTCCGCGCCCTGACCGCGCACCTGCATGGTCACCGGCGCCCGGTTGAGGTGCTCGCCCGAGGCCTCGTCGACCGCCGCGTCCCACATCACGGGGGCGGGGATCGTGACGGCCGGCTTGTTGGTGCCCTTGTCGACCAGCTGGATCGAGCCGTCCTGCTGCGGGACGACGTTCAGGCCGGTGGTGTCGAGCGGGATCGTGATCGTGCCGGTCTGCGCGACGGCGGAACGGTTCTTCACGATCAGGAACTGCTCGAAGCCGGTCCGGGTCGCCTGGAGCACGAGGTCGACGCCGGGGCGGGCGTCGACGTACGTCGCCTTGCTGCCCTCCAGCTTCGGCTTCGGCAGCTTGCCCAGCCAGCCGAAGCCGACCTGCTGGTCACCGGAGCCGACCTTCACCAGCTCGCGCTCGGCGGGCTTGGCATCCGGCTTGGCCTCGGGGGTGGCCGGAGCCGGGGCGGCCGGGGCGGCCGGGGTGGTCGGCGCGGGGGCCGCGGCGCGGGCGGCGCTGCGGGAGGCGTGACGGTGGGCGACAGCCTGCCGGGCACGGTTCCGGCGCCGACGCCGGCCGCGACGCCGACGCCGGCCGCCACGGCCACCGAGC